>NZ_JBNHFC010000007.1:0-217006 GCF_059089885.1 Arthrobacter sp. Y3221159 | reverse complement strand
CCTGGTGGTCCTCAATGACGTGAACTCCGGCAATGTGTGGCTGGTCAACCAGAACATGCAGCTGGTCAACAACTGGGACGACGTCATCCCGCCCAAGAACGAATCCGACGAACAGGACCAGGAGTCCGCGGACAACAACACCATCAACGTCCTGCCGGACCGCACCAAACCGAACCGTCCGCCGGAAACCAAACCAGACGCCGTCGGCGTGCGCCCCGGGCGCACCACCATCCTCAGCGTCCTGGACAACGATTCGGACCCCGACGGCGACGTGCTCACCGCGGCCCTGGCTGACTCAGGCCCGCAGGCGGGCACCCTCGAAAACATCTACGGCGGCACCGCGTTCCAGATATCGGTGCCTGCTGACGCCAAGCCGGGTACTGAGACGTTCAACTACAACGCCTCCGATGGACGCGGCCTCTCCGCCGGCGGCCAGGTCACGCTGAACGTGGTAGGCGCGGACGAGAACAAGCCTCCGCAGTTCAAACGCGGGGACGACACCACCATGCTGGTTGAACAGGGCAAGACCGTCAGCCAGAACATCCTCACGGACTGGCTCGACCCCGACGGCGACGACCTGGTCCTCCTGGACGCCAGGGCGGACAATGACCAGGACCAGGTCAAAGTCCGCCGCGACGGCCTGCTCACGTTCCAGGACTCGGGTGCCACAGCCGGCAAGAAGACGGTGGAGGTCACCATCTGGGACGGCCGTGCGACGGTGACCGGCAAAGTCATCATCAACGTGCAGCCGCCGGGCGCCCTGGCCCCGGTGGTCAACGCAGACTACGTCACGGCAGTAGTCGGACAGGACCTGGTGGTTTCCCCGCTGAAGAACGACGTCGACCCCAACGGCGGCGCCCTCCGGCTCGCCCAGGTTGAGGCAAACGGCCCGGCGGACCTGGGACCCGTCACCGACGGCGGCACCTTCACTTTCCGCAGCACCACACCCGGGCCCGTCTACCTGACCTACATCGCCAGCAACGGGCCGCAGAGCAGCCAGGGGCTGATCCGCGTGGACGTGGAATCCGGGGACGAGGCCGGCAACCCGGTTGCAGTCCACGACGTCGCCCTGATGCCCACCGGCGGCAGCGTGCTGCTGGACCCGCTCGCCAACGACTCCGATCCCTCCGGCGGCGTCCTGGTGCTGCAGTCGGTGAAGCTGCCCGAAAACTCCACAGCGTCGGTCAGCGTGATCAACCACAGCGTCCTGCGCATCACGGACATCCTGGGGACCAAGGACCCGATTCTCTTCGAATACACCATGTCCAACGGCAAGAAGTCCGCCACAGGCAGTGTGTCCGTGGTCCCCGTCCCGGCCCCGGCCGTCGTGGAGGCTCCGCAGCCCAAGCCGGACGAAGTTAACGTCCGGGTCAACGACGTCGTCACCATCCCGGTGCTCGAAAATGACACCCACCCGCAAGGCCAGGAACTCACTGTAGACCCGGTCCTGCCGCAGGGCGTGGATCCCCTCGACGGTAAGAGCTTCGTCTCGGAAAACACCCTCCGCTTCATCGCCGGCAGCCAGCCCAAGACAGTCCGTGCCATCTACAACGCCGTGGACCCGCAGGGCCAGAAGAGCGCCGCCGCGGTCACCGTCCACATCCTTCCGCTGGAAGGTGCTGAAAACACCCGGCCCCAGCCGCGCAACCTCACCGCCCGCGTGGTGGCATCCGGTACCGTGCGCATCCCCGTCCCCTTGGACGGCATCGATCCCGACGGCGACTCCGTCCAGCTCACGGGCATCGACAGCACGCCTGCCATGGGCACCGCCACGGTGGGCAGCAACTTCATTGATTTCACGGCAGCCGGTGACGGCGCCGGAACCGACACCTTCCGGTACAAGGTGGTGGACCGCCAAGGAGCCGTCAACACCGGCACAGTCACGGTTGGCATCGCCCCCCGTGGCGAGGTCAACCAGAAACCCACCCCCGTGGACGACGAGGTGCGCGTCCGCCCCGGCCGGCAGATCGCCGTCGACGCCACCGGCAACGACACCGACCCCGACGGCGACCTGATCCGCATCCTCATTGACGGCATCGGGGCGGACCCGGCCCTGCAGGCCAGCGTCAGCAAGGCCAGCGGCCGGATCCTGCTCATGGCCCCGGGCGAGGCCGGAACGGTTAACGTCCGCTACACCATCGCCGACGACAGGGACGCCTCCGCCCAGGCCACCATCCGCGTGGTGGTGGATCCCGAAGTGCCGCTCAAGGCCCCCATCGCCCGCGACGACCGCGTAACCTCCGCCCAGACCATGGGGAAGACCGCCGTCGACGTTCCCGTCCTGAAGAACGACGAAGACCCTGACGGCGTCGGTGAAAACCTCAAAGTCAGCACCGAAGCCACCACCGCCCGGCCGGGCGCTGACGACAATATGGTTGTGGACCTGACGGAACAGCCGCAGCTCATCCCCTACACGGTTGAGGACGTGGACGGCCAGCAGTCCACAGCCGTCATCTGGGTCCCCGGCCTCGGCCAGCAGGTGCCTACCCTGGCCAAGGACGAAGTCCTGGAGGTCATCGCCGGCCAGTCCGTGGACGTCGACCTGGACGAATGGGTGAAGGTCCGGGAGGGCCGCTCACCCCGCCTGACCCAGGCCGACAGGATCAAGCTGATCGGCTCCGACGGCAGCAACCCCATGATCGGCGACGGCGACGGGCTGAAGTACACGGCCGGAACCGACTACATTGGCCCGGGTTCCCTGACCTTCGAAGTAACCGACGGGTCAGGGCCGGACGATCCTGCGGGCTTGAAGTCCACCCTCAGCATCCGCACCAAGGTGCTGCCCGACCCCAACCGCAACAACCCGCCCGAGCTTCTCGGCGCTTCCCTGGACGTTCCCAAGGGTGACTCCGCCAGCGCCGACCTGGGCAAGCTGACCTCGGATCCCGACCGGGACGACGTCGAGAAGATGAAGTATGAGCTGGTGGGCGGAGCTCCCGCGGGCTTCAGTGCCAGCATCGAGGGCCGGACATTGAAGGTGTCCGCAGCCGATTCCAGCGGCACCGGCACCAGCGGCGCCCTGCAGGTCAAGGCAAGGGACCCCCGCGGCCTGGAAGCAACGGCCACGTACCAGCTCGCGGTCACGGCCTCCAACCGGCCCAAGCCGGTGGCCAACGACGACCTGGAGCCGAACGCGGCAGCAGGGAAGCCGGTCAAGGTCAACGTGCTCGCGAACGATGCCAATCCGTTCCCGGAAACGCCGCTGAAGATCATCGCCGCCGGCACGGAAACCGGCAGCGGCAACGTGGACGTCGACGGCGACTCCGTGGTGGTGACCCCCGCCCCGGGCTTCACCGGAACCATGGTGGTCTCCTACACGGTCGCGGACAAGACGGGGGACACGTCCCGGCAGGCAACTGCCCGGGTCAGGCTCACGGTGAAGGACAAACCGCAGGCCCCCTCCACGCCGCAGGCACAAAGCGTGGGGGACCAGACCGCTCTCCTGACCTGGACGGCGCCTGCAGACCGCGGTTCGGCTATCACCAGGTACACGGTCTACGGCGAGGGCGGCTTCCAGCAGGACTGCCCCGCCAACACCTGCACGCTCAACGGACTGACCAACAACACGAAGTACCACTTCCAGGTCACGGCCACGAACGAGTTCGGCGAGTCGGACCGCTCTCCGGCCTCCGCGGAAGTACGCCCGGACGTCAAGCCCGATACTCCGCTCGCGCCGCAGCTGAAGTTTGGCGACAGGGAACTGGCCATCAACTGGACGGTGCCCGCCAGCAAAGGCTCCCCGGTCAAGTCCTATGACCTGGAGATATCACCGCCGCCCGCCGGCCAGAACGCCCAGGTCCAGAACCTGACCGCCGTGAGCTACGTGTGGAAGGGCCTGCAGAACGGCGTTTCCTACAAGGTCCGGGTCCTGGCCCGCAACGACGCCAAGGAACCATCAGAATGGAGCCCCTATTCGGCAGCAGAGGTGCCGGCGGGAGTGCCGGCCACGCCGGCGGCACCCACCGCCGTGCAGGTTCAGCCGGTGGGCAGCCAAAGCCAAATGAGGGTTTCCTGGACGGCACCCAACAACAATGGTGACGCGGTCAGCGCGTACACGCTGACGACCCTCCGCGGCGGTGCCGTGGTAGCCACCCAGCAGGTGGCGGACACCACCCAGAACGTCACGGTGGACAACTCGGAGACCAACTACACCTTCACGGTCTCCGCCACCAACAAAGCCGGGACCAGCGGAACCAGCGCGCCGTCCGCGGCTGTCCGGGCTGCGGGTAAACCCGGCCAGGTTAACGGCGGAACCGTGAAGGCCACGGGTACCAGCGGACAGCTGGAGGTATCCTTCACTCCTCTGACGGATGCCCAGCGCAACGGTTCCACCGCAGCTGAAATCACGTACTCCTACAACGCCGACGGCCGGAGCGGACCGATCAATGCCGGGGGAGGAACCATCGGCAGCCTGACCAACGGCAGGGACATCACGGTCACCATCATCGCCACGTCCACCAAGAACAGTATGTCCGGTGACGCGAAGGCCATTGGTACCGGCAACCCCTACGGACCGGCGAACGCCCCCAACATCGACGGCGGCACGTCGGCCAAGGGCGACGGCGACGTCCACTGGACCTGGAACAACCCCAATACCAACGGCCGGCCGCTGAGCCACTACGAGGTCAGCTACGAGGGCGGCGGCTGGATCAACGTGGGCAAGGTGAACCGCTACGACCGTTCAGCCGGCGGCTGGGACCAGGCCCGCCAGCTCCGCGTGCGCGCGGTGACCATTGTGAACGGTGCCATTGGCGGACCGGTGACATCCAGGTCCGGCGCCGACCCCACCCCTCCGCCGCCCACGTCGTGGAACATCACGGCGACACCAGTCCGCAGCTGCACCGAACCGCGCAAGGGAACCGACAGCTACGTGGCCGGAAACCCGTCCCAGTGCAACGGCGAAGGCAAATGGCTGGACGCCGGCGCCGCCGCGCAGACTGACCGCTACCAGGTCTGGTACAAGACCTCGAACAATCCCAGTGGCATCTGGTACCACCTGACCTCCGGGATGGCGGCCGGCAACTGGATCCGCTGCGATACCTCCAGCCTTGGCTGCAACCCGCCGGCCGGGATGCCCAACCGCTAGGCGCGCGCCACCACCACAGCAGCGGAGCCGGTCCGGCCCCGCAAAGACCTTGATCCAGGAAGAGGAAGAGCTACCCATGACCATGACCACCGAGCAGGCCGCCTGGTTTGCCGACACGTTTGAAAAACTCGTTGCCAATGTGGGCCAGGCCGTCCTCGGCAAGGAGCACGTCATCAGGCTGACCTTCACGGCGATGCTCGCCGAGGGGCACGTCCTGTTCGAGGACGCCCCCGGCACGGGCAAGACCTCCCTGGCCCGCGCCCTCGCCGCCACTGTGCAGGGCTCAAACAACCGCATCCAGTTCACCCCCGACCTGCTGCCCTCCGACGTCACCGGCGTGACCATCTACGACCAGAAGACGCAGAAGTTCGAGTTCCACAAGGGCCCGATCTTCAACAACATCGTCCTGGCCGACGAAATCAACCGGGCTTCGCCCAAGACCCAGTCCGCGCTGCTTGAAGTCATGGAGGAATCCCGGGTCACCGTGGACGGCGTCACCTACTCGGCCGGACGGCCGTTCATGGTGATGGCGACGCAGAACCCCATCGAGCAGGCAGGAACCTACCGCCTGCCCGAGGCCCAGCTGGACCGCTTCCTGATCAAGACCTCCATCGGCTACCCGGACCACGCCTCCACCGTGCGCCTGCTGGCCGGATCCAATGTCAAGGACCGGTCCAAGGAACTGCCGGCCGTGATCACCACCCAGGCTGTCGCCGACATGGCAGACCTCGCCGCCACCGCGCACGTGGACACGGCCGTGCTGGAATACATCTCACGACTCTGCGAGGAGACCCGCAGCGCGCCTGAAACCCGGCTGGGTGTCTCAGTGCGCGGTGCGCTCGCCATGGTGCGGGCCGCCAAGGTCTGGGCCGCATCCCAGGGCCGGAACTTCGTGCTTCCGGATGACATCAAGGAACTGGCCCCGGTGGTCTGGACCCACCGTTTCGTCATGGACCCCGAGGCGGAATTCTCCGGCGCGACGGCCGAAGCAGTCCTCACGCGGATCCTCGCAGACGTCGCCGCTCCGCAGCAGCGCACCAACGCCTGACGGCCGCCGCACACCCTGCAGCACCCTTGAACCAGCGCAACATAACGAAGGCACACATATGTCCAGCGGCACCCCGTTGATCCGGCTCGCGGAGCGTCTGAAGCAACCCCTCGCCAGGAACGCCCGCCTCCACCCGTCCGCTGTCTGGGCGGAGGCCAGCAGCACTGCCGCAATGGCCCTTGCCCCGGCCTGGCGGACGGCACGCGGCACCTGGCTGAAATACGCCTGGCCGGTCCTCTCGGTGGTCAGCATCCTGGGCTGGTCGGTTCTGTCCGCCGCTGTCCTGCTGTGGGTGACCGGGCAGGCCTTCGGCTGGCAGGAGGCCAAGGCGGCGGCCATCGCGGCGTTCGTCATGTTCCTGGTTGCCGTGGGCTTCATCCTTGGCCGCTCTTCCTACGGAGTGGTACTGGACCTTGCCCGTACCCGCGTGGCGGTAGGGGACAGCGCCGTGGGCAGCATCGCCGTGTCCAACACCTCCACCCGCCCCCTGCTGCCGGCTGCCCTGGAACTGCCCGTGGGCAATGCCACTGCGGTGTTCCACCTGCCCCGGATGAAGCCCGGACAGGTCCATGAGGACCTGTTCACCATTCCCACGGCCCGCCGCGCCGTGATCGTCGTCGGGCCCGTGCGGTCGGTCCGGGCAGACCCCCTGCACCTGTTGCGCCGGCAGGTCCTGTGGACGGAACCCGAGGACCTCTTTGTCCATCCCCGCACGGTTGCGCTGGCCGGTTCGGCAGCGGGCTTCATCCGCGACCTGGAGGGCATGCCCACCACTGACCTGTCCAGCGCGGACGTGTCCTTCCATGCCCTGCGCGACTACGTGCCCGGGGATGACCGGCGGCATATCCACTGGAAGACCACGGCCCGCACCAACAAGCTCATGGTGCGCCAGTTCGAGGAGACCCGGAGGGCCCACCTCGCCATTTCGCTGTCCATCAACACGGACGAATACGCTTCCGAAGCCGAGTTCGAAATGGCGATTTCCGCGGCCGCCTCCATCGGCCGCCAGGCCATCCGCGAACAGCGGGAGCTGGACATCATCACCCAAAAAGGCCCGCTCCGCTGCGAAACGGGCCGCAACATGCTGGACGACATGACCAGGATCGTGGGCGCACCCATGCGCCGCACCGCCGTTGACCTGGCCAGGACCCTCGCCGACACCGTGCCCAACGCTTCCGTGACGTTCTTCGTGGTGGGCAGCAACGTGACCGCCACGCAGCTCCGCTCCGCGGCCGTATCGGTTCCGCCGGGCGTGCGCAGCCTCGCTGTCCGGGTGGATGCAGGCGCCGCTCCCACCAGGGCCAACATCGCGGACCTGACCGTGCTGACGCTTGGCGACCTGGCCGACCTTGCCATCGTGCTGAGAAAGGCGGCAGCATGAGCTCCGCACCGGGCAGAACCGCACCGAACAAGCCCTCATCGGTCCCCGGGCCCCGCAGGACATCCCGCCGCGCGGCGACGCCGAACCGGCAGGAGTCCGCCTTCGCCGGCGGCCAGCCCCGCTGGCATTTCGTGCTCGACGCCGGTGCCCTCACCGTCCTGCTGGGGCTGGGCCTGCTCGGTTTCGGGCTCAGCTTCGGCGGCGACCCCTACTACCTGCTGTCGGGATTTGGCGGCATCGTCCTGGGCCTCGCCATCGGCGCCGCCAACGCACACCTGCGGCTCGGGCTGCTGATCACCACGGCCCTCGCACTCGGCGCATACCTCTTGTTCGGTACGCTGCTGGCTGTTCCCGATTCCGCCATTGCCGGGTTCGTCCCCACCCTGGATTCGCTGCGGATCCTGCTGCTCGGCATCGTCTTCGCCTGGAAGGACATGCTCACGGTCGGCGTTCCGGTGGGAACTGCCGGCGGGGTGCTCATCGTCCCCTTCCTCAGCTCGCTGATCACCGCCCTGGTGGCCGGGGTCCTGACCTGGCGCGTGCGGAGCCCCTACTTCCCGCTCCTGCCCGTCCTGGTCCTCTTCGTCACCGGCATCGCGTTCAGCACCAACGCCGCCTTCCTCACCCTCGAGCGCGGCATCGGCCTCACGGTCCTAGGCATCGCGTGGGCAACCTTCCGGCGGGACGCCCTCCGGAGGAACAGCACCCGCAGGGTTGCGGTCAACAACCCGCAGGCCGATTCCTCCGCCACGCGGCGCGCCAGGATCCGCCGGCTGGGCATGGCCGCGGGCGTCATCGCGGTCAGCGTCGCCGTCACCGCGCTGTCCGCGCCGCTGGTATCCGCCGGTAATGAACGGAAAGTGCTCCGGAACGTTGTGGTGCCGCCGTTCGACCCCAAGGACTACATCACGCCGCTGGCGAGCTTCCGGACCTACGTCAAGGACAAGAAGGACGACACGCTCTTCGTGGTCAAGGGCCTGCCGCGTGACGGCAGGGTACGGCTGGGGGCGCTGGATGCCTTCAACGGCACCAACTACACCATGGATCCGAACGGCTCCGGCAACTTCAGCAAGGTAGGCGACACCGAGTCCATCAACACCCTCGCGGACACCTCCGGCACCGTTCCCACCAGGGACTATGCCATTGACATCACCATCGAGGACTACCAGGGCTTCTTTGTCCCCGGCGGCCGGAAAACCACCGGTTTGAGCTTCGATGAGGGTGCTTCGGCGGCCGCGTCCGGACTGTACTTCAACTCCGGCACGGACACCGCCGTCACCACGAACGGCCTGACCCGCGGCGATTCCTACAGTGTCCAGGTGTCCGATCCCGTCAAGCTGGAACACGGACAGCTGACGCAGTACGACTTCGCCAAGATGTCCCTGCCCGACGCCCTCGAAGTCCCCCCGGTGGTTGCATCCCAGGCCAACGACCTGTCCGCGGACGCGCCCACGGCCATCGACCGGGTCCGCCAGATTGAAGCGCACTTCCAGAAGACCGGCGCCTTCAGCAACGGCCTGGTCAGCGAAGGGCAGCTGCCCAGCGTATCGGGCCACGGTTCCGCCCGGATCCGGAACCTGCTGACCGCCAAGCAGATGCTCGGCGACGACGAGCAGTACGCCGTTGCCATGTCCCTGATGCTCCGCCACCTGGGCATCCCGTCCCGCGTGGTGATGGGCTTCTACCCGGACCCCACCAGCCCGGAAAACGGCGCCGGCGAAGTCAAGATCACCGGCAAGAACGTCCATGCCTGGGTGGAAGTGGCCTTTGAAAGAGTGGGCTGGGTCAGCTTCGATCCCACCCCGCCGAAGGACAACGTTCCCATCCCGCCGGATCCGGAAAACAAGTCCAAGCCCAAGCCGCAGGTGCTGCAGCCGCCGCCCCCGCCGCAGGAGCCGGCCGACCTGCCGCCGGACTCCTCGCCCGATGCGCTGGACGCCGACCAAAAGAAGAACAACCCGTGGCTGTTCTGGGGCGCCCTCCTGGGCGCGCTGGGCATTGCCCTGGTTCCGCTGTCCATCCTGGCGCTGCCGCTGCTGCTGATCGCCCTGCTGAAATCACGACGGCGGAAGGCCCGTTTCCGCGACGGCCATCCCGCCCAGCGGGTGGGCGGAGGATGGAGCGAGGTGGTGAGCCTTGCCACCGACATGGGCGCCGCCGTCGATACCCGTTCCACGCGCCGCGAAAGCGCAGCGGTCCTGGCCGAGGCGTTCCCGGCCAGCAAAGGGACCACCGCCATGCTCGCAAGGCGCGCGGACGCCTCGATTTTCGGGGCGGGCCAGCCCACGGAGGAAGAAGTCCGGGAATACTGGACCATCGTGGACGGCTCGCTGAAGGAAATGACAGCCACCGTTGGATTCTGGCGCCGGCAGCAGGCACGGTGCTCGCCGCGGTCGCTCCTCGCCGACGCCCGGACTGTCCTGAACCTGCGGGGCACACGGCTGGCACTGCCCGCCCTGAAGGTGCCGGGGCGCCGGCGGCCCGCCGCAGGCAACGGTCCGGAACATCCGGCAGCACCCCCAACGGGTTCATCCCCGGCAGATATCCCTCCGACGCAAGGACCCCAGCAGCAGTGACCTCGGACCCCGGGCGCTGCCCGCGCTGCCAGCAACTTGTCCGCACCGGGGCGGCGTTCTGCACCGCCTGCGGCGCGCCCCTGCCCAACCGCGCGGCCCACAGCCTCCATAACCAGGACCACGCAGTGCCCTCCGGCACCAGCGGGGCCATCGACCCCAGGACCGGGCCGCCCGCCGCGCACGTGCCGGCGATTCCCGGTACTATCCCGGTAGTACAAACGCCCCCGGCACATCGGGCCGCGGGCATCGTGAACGCGGGCACGGGGCTGGGGAGCGCCGGGGGTTCCACCGGGAAGGTGGGGGCCGCTCCAGGGGGAGGAACGGGAATGGCAACAAACCTTCAGCTTGTTCCGGCCACGGCGGGCAAGCGGCTCGGCGCCGCCGTGATCGACTGGCTGCCCCCGCTGGTTGTCCTGGTGGTGACGTTCGCCGTCGGTTTCGCGGGCATCACGCGCACCCGCAGCGGCGGATTCATCACCTACGACACGGCGTCGCTGGTGCTGTTCGGCAGCATCGGGCTGGGGCTCACACTCGCCTACCTGTTGGTGGTCATGGGCCTGGAGGCCCGGACCGGGAAAACGCCGGGAAACCTGCTGATGGGTATCCGGAGCGCGGACAACGACGGCTACGCTCCCGGTGCGGGTGCAGTCTTCCTGCGCGGCCTCATCACGGGGGCCGGCATCCTCCTGGCGGCACTCGCGGCCATTCTTGTAGTGGTCTTCCAGTGGTTCGGCGTTGCCCTCTTCATCCTCGGGCCGCTGCTGCTTGCGGGCGCCGGCTGGGCCGTGGCCGTGGTGGTTTCGAACAGCTGGGACAGGAACGGCAGTCTGCGGGGCTGGCATGACGCCGCGGCCAAGACACTTGCCTTTGACGTGAAGGCAGGCCGCGACCCCATCACTACCGGCGGCATCCAGGGCCCCTACAGTTTCGCGCCGCTGGACCTGCCGCCCGTGCAGCAGGTGCTCTCCCCGGTTGCGGCTGCCGCAACCCCCAAGATCATCAATACGCAGTTGCCGCCGCAGGCCCAGCAGAATCCGGGTCAGGGAGTGCCTCCGCAGTCCCTGCAGTCCCAGGCTCCGTCTTCGCAAACACCGCCTTCGCAAACCCCTCCTTTCCAGACGCTGCCCTCGCAGACCATGCCGTACACGGCCCCGGCGTCCTTCGCACCCCCCGCCGTGGGCCAAGTGCCGCCGTCCCTGGACGACGACGTCGAACGCACCCAGGTGCGCCCCGCCTCCGGTCCCGCGCCCGTGGCGGTCCTTCGGATCCGGCTCGACGACGGCCGCGACTTCCAGCTGGACCGCAGCGTCCTGGTGGGCCGCAACCCCGTGGGACAGGCGGGGGAACAGCAAGCCCAGCTGCTCGCCGTCGACGATCCCGGCCGCTCCATTTCCAAGACGCACCTGCACCTGCTCACCGACGGAGCAGGTATCTGGGTGACGGACCGGAATTCAACCAACGGCAGCGCCGTGACCACCCCCGACGGACACCGCACGGCACTGGTGCCGGGCGTGCCCAGCTTTGTAACCCCCGGCTCCAGCGTTCACTTTGGAGACCGAACCTTTTACCTAGGACAGGCATGAACCAACAGCCCGCCAGCGATTCCTCAACCATGCAGCCGGGACGGGGCCTTACCTTAACCGTTGGTTACGGGACGGACCGGGGACTCCGCAGGGAGCTGAACGAGGATTCCTACATCGCCTCCGATCCCGTTTTCGCCGTGGCGGACGGAATGGGCGGCCATGAAGCCGGCGAGATTGCCAGCGGCATCTGCGTGCGGTCCCTTGCCGCCATGCCCCAGCTGACTACCGGCGAGCGGACGGCCACTGCCGCGGTGCTCCAGCAATACCTGGTCCACGCCGACCTCTCCATCCGCGAAGCCACCGGCGCCCGTGCCGGCACCACCCTGGCCGGTGCCGTCATCGTGGAGCAGATGGGCGTGCCGTACTGGCTGGTGATGAACATCGGGGACTCACGGACGTACCGGCTCAGCCAGGGCCGGTTCGAACAGATCAGCGTTGACCACTCCGAGGTCCAGGAATTGGTGGACGCGGGGGAGATCACCCCCCAGCAGGCCACCGTCCACCCGCGCCGCCACGTGGTCACCCGCGCCCTGGGCACCGGAGACGAGACGGAGGCCGACTACTGGCTGCTTCCCGTCGAGGAGGGGGACAGGGTCCTCGTCTGCTCGGACGGGCTCACTTCCGAGCTGACCGACGAACATATCTTCCGGATCCTCAGCACGGTGGGCGAGCCGCAGGATGCTGTTGATGCGCTTATCCAGGCAGCCCTGCGCAGCGGTGGACGGGACAACGTCACGGTGATCGTGGTGGACGCCCGGAACGTCCTGAACGACGCCGGCGCCGCCACCACCGCGCCCCGGCATGACACGGCGGCAGAGGACGAAGTGACACTCCCGCGTGGCCAGGCGGCACAAGCGGGTACCGGGCCGGCCCCGGATACGGGTGAAGGCCAGGATTCGGTTGACGGAGGGGAAGGCCACGATGGCCGGCACTAGCTATATCCCGGGTTCATGGTTCGGCGTTGTCCGTTCCGGTACCGCTGTCCTCCTCGGCCCGGATACGCCGCCTGCCCTCGCCGGTGCCCTCTGGAACCTGCTGGCGGATGGTCCCGAGGTCCACGAAGTACTCCACGCCGTCACCAGCAGCTCGGGCGGGTCGCTGGCCAGCATCCCCTCGTTCGGGATCCTCGACTTCAACAGTTCCCTGCGGGTCTTCCTGCGCGGCGGACTGAACCTCACCGTCACTCAGCCGCAGGGACCGGTGGACCTCGACGGGCGCGATGTCACCACCTGGAACGAGCGCCGCTTCGCCCTGCCGGGACCCTGCACCCTCACCATTCCCGGCGCCGGGGCCGCAGGGCTGCCTGAACTCCCGCTCGGCGAAGGCGTCATCCTGCTGCAGTCGCTGACCCTGCGGCTGGGGGAGGGCCAGCCTGCGCTGGTCACCGGGACTTCCGCCGCGGCGGTTGTGGTGGACCCCGACGGCAGCGCGGACGTGCGGCAGGAGATCGCTGATGCTCCCGTGCCCGCCGCCGTCGATCCTGCTCGCGCCGATCCTGGGCCCTTCGACCACGAACCCGTTGACCTTGAGCCCATTGACCCTGATGTGACAATCCTCCCGGACCAGGGAGTGTCCTCGGAGACGGTCCTCGGTGTGATCGACGACGAGTCCGACCCCCTGGAAGAGCCGGAACTTGACCAGGAAACGGCCGGAACGCCCGCTTCCACGCCTGCCACCGAACACACCAGCTCCTATGACCACCTGTGGGAGCGCACGGTGATGCGGAACATCGAGGATGCCGCCGTGCGCGAGGACCCGGAGGAGGAACACGCGGGGAACGGACCGGCTCCTGCCCCCGGCCTGGAGCCAACTGCCGTCCGTCCCGCCCTGGAAGCCGCTGACGAGATCGAACTCGTGGAGCCTGCCATTCAGCCGGCAGACTCCACACCGGTTCAACCCGCCCCCGTCCCTCCAGGCCAGGGCGGGGTCCTGATCGACTCCGTGCCCTGGCGGACCCCGGAAGCCAGCTCCGCTCCGCCGCCTGCGCCGGCGCCAGTATTCGGGACAATCCCGCCGTCGTCGGCACCCGGCCCGGCCGGAGAGGCCCCGGAAGCCGCGGGGGCCGGCTTCGACGGCGACCACGACGGCCAGACGGTCATGAAGAGCAGCCTCGCCGGCAAGGCGTCCCGGCCTGCGCCGCCCCGGCCTCCGGAAGACGGCGGCGGACCCATGGTGCTGGCCCGGGTGTGCGGCCAGGGCCACGCCAACCCGCCCACCCGAGCCCAGTGCTCAGCCTGCGGCGGTGCGCTGCTGCCGGACGCCGTGCAGGTGGCGCGTCCCCGGTTGGGCCGGGTCCGGATGTCCACGGGCGAGCTGCTGGACCTGGACCAGTCCCTGGTGGTCGGCCGCCAGCCGTCGGTATCCCGGGTGCAGGGCGGCGTCATGCCCCGACTGGTGCAGGTGGCAAGCCCCGGCGGCGACATCTCCCGTTCCCATGTGGAGGTCCGGCTGGAAGGCTGGCACGTCATGCTCTGCGACCTGAAGGCAACTAACGGCACCGTCCTGGTCCGGGAGGGCCAGCCGCCGCGGCGCCTTGCCCAGAACGAGATGGCCATCCTGCTTGACGGCGACATCGCCGAGCTTGGTGACAACATCTCGCTGCGTTTTGAGGAGATTCCGTGAGTTCCAAACGGCCCGTAGCGCCGCCGCCCCGCATCCCGGGGTTCACTTACATCAGCCTTCTCGGCTCCGGCGGGTTCTCCGACGTCTACCTCTATGAGCAGGACCGGCCCCGCCGCAAGGTCGCCGTCAAGGTGCTCCTCTCGGACCTGAAGACCGAAGGCGCCCGGCGCCGCTTCGAGTCCGAGGCAAACCTGATGGCCCAGCTGTCCTCGCACCCCTACATCGTCACCATCTTCGAGGCGGAAGTGACCGATGACGGGCACTCGTACCTGGCCATGGAGTACTGCTCCCGGCCCAGCCTGGACGTCCGTTACCGGCGGCAGCGCTTCAGCGTGGACGAGGTCCTGGCCGTCGGTATCCAGGTGGCTTCCGCCGTCGAGACAGCCCACCGGGCCGGCATCGCGCACCGCGACATCAAGCCTGCCAACATCCTGGTAACGGACTACAACCGCCCCGCGCTCACCGACTTCGGCATCTCGGGCACCCTGGCCGGCGACTCCGACGACGACTCGGGCATGTCCATCCCGTGGTCCCCGCCCGAACAGTTCCGGGACGGAAGCGTGGACGGGGTAATGGTGGACGTCTGGGCCCTGGGCGCCACGCTCTACACGCTCCTGGCCGGCCGGTCGCCCTTCGTGCTGCCCGGTGCGGACAATTCCCAGCGGGAGCTGATCAACAGGATCAGCAATACACCCCTGCCCCGCCTTGGCCGGGCCGATGTTCCGGAATCGCTGGAGCTTGCCCTCGCCACGGCCATGGCAAAGTCTCCCCAGTCCCGCTACTCTTCCGCGCACGCGTTCGCCCTGGCCCTGCAGCGCATCCAGGCCGAGCTGAACCTGTCCGTGACACCCTTCGAGGTACTGGAGGAGCCGCACCAGGAGGACAGCCACCCGGACGAAGGCGTCGAGGAGACGCGGGTCCGGAGCATCGCCGCCATCGACCCGGAACGGACGGGCAGCGCGCCCACCTTCCCGGCACGCACCCGACCCCAGTCCACGCCCGCCGGTCCGGCACCGGACTCCGCCACCACCGCGGCCCGGCAGCAGTTCTCCACCGGCGCCGGCATTGGCTCCGGTGCCGGCAGTGGCACCGGCGCAACGTCCGACGGCGGCCCGCGGGAATGGGCGCAGGCCACGGTCCTGCGCGGCAACCAGGGCAACACCGGCCCGGGAGCGTCGTCCGCCTATGCTGCCGAGTCCGGCTACACAGGTGCAGCCGACGCCACCATCCAGCGGGCGGCTACGCCGCCGCCCTCCGTGGAGGACCCTTCGGCAGCGCAGGCCCCTGACCACGGCAAACGCAACCTCTGGTTGGCCATCTCCGGCGGCACCCTGCTTGCCCTTGCCGCCGTCGTGGGCCTGGTGGTGGCCAACGCCGCCCCGGAAACGCCCCGGGTGGCGGAGACGCAGCAGGCCAGCAAGCCGCCGGCGGACGCCCTGGACAACGGCACGGTGCCGGACGTCGCGGCCCTGAAGGGAATGGTGGACGCCGAGGGGAAGGCGACGTTCACCTGGGAGAACCCGCAGCCCAAGGACGGCGACACGTACAAATGGCGTGTGTACGCCGTGGGGGAGAGCAGCGAGTACCAGGCCACCACGGGGACCAGCGTCCAGGTGGCGCTCAACCCCTCCGTGCCCACTTGCCTTCAGGTCATGATCGTCCGCAGCGACGGAGCCTTCTCCCCGCTGGAGGACGACTCCATAGCCTGCATCAACAAATGACCCGGCACAGCGGACCGGCAATCCTGTTCACGCGGGGACTGCCCGGAAGGAGACACAGAACATGGGGGACCTAGCAATCGATTTCTGTGGGGAATGGTACGAACCGTCGGATGAGGATGTCTTCAACATCGGCCGTGAAGGCGATCTGGAAGTGGACGACAACCCGTACCTGCACCGGCAGTTCCTGCAGGTGGCCCGCTACGACGGCATCTGGTGGCTGAGCAACGTGGGCAGCATGCTGTCCGCCACCGTGGCTGATGCCTCCGGCGGCATGCAGGCGTGGCTTTCGCCCGGCGCCCGGATCCCGCTGGTGTTCAGCCACACCAACATCATCTTCACGGCCGGACCCACCACCTACGAGTTCGCCGTGCACCTGAAGACGCCGTCCTTCCGCCAGGAGGCGCGCGAGGGCGGCGTCAGCGGCGACACCACCATCGGGCCGGTGGTGTTCACCGATTCCCAGAAGGCCCTCATCGTGGCGCTCGCCGAACCCATGCTCCGACGGGAAGGCACCGGCTTCAGCGCCATCCCGTCGTCGGCCGCCGCCGCCAAGACCCTTGGCTGGGCGCTGACCCGTTTCAACCGGAAGCTGGACAACGTGTGCGACAAGCTTGACCGCGTGGGCGTGGCGGGACTGCGCGGCGGCGGCGGCAAGCTCGCCACCAACCGCCGGGCGCGGCTGGTGGAGCATGCCGTGACCTCGCACCTGGTGACGCCTGACGACCTCTACCTCCTGGAGAAGATGAGGGGCGTGGACGAAGGATGAGGATCCGGCTGACACTCCGCCGCGAGCCGGCCGAGGCCAAGGACCTTGCCGTCACGGTGGACGGCCTTGCCACGGTGGCCGATATCGCCGCCGTTCTGTGGGCCGCCGACCCGGAGCGCAAGGGCACCCCCGCACCGGACAACCTGTCCCTGCGCATTGATGAGGCATTCGTGGGCGCCGGCATCAGCGGCAATGTCCTGACCCGCACGGACAACCTCCTCGAATCCGGCCTGCGCCCCGGTTCGGTCGTTTCGCTGGCCCAGGTCAGCGAACAGTTCCACGAACCCGGAACCAGCCGCGGCCCGGCCGCCGCCACCCTGCGCGTGCTGTCCGGGCCCGACGTCGGACGGGAATTTTCGCTGCCCACCGGCACCAGCTACATCGGCCGGGACCGGGACGTGGACATCCGGCTCACGGACCCCCTGACCTCCAAGCGCCACGCCCGCATCACCGTGGGCGAGGGAGTGGAGATCGTCGACACCAACTCCGCCAACGGGCTCCTGATGGACGGGCTCCCCGTCACCCGCGCAACCCTGAACTCCTCGGACACCGTCACCCTTGGCGACACCACCGTGACGGTGGTTCCGCTGGGGCACAACCATGCGGCAGCGCCGACGTCGCCCATGGTGGACTTCAACCGCTCACCCCGGGTGGTGCCCCGGTTCGAGGAACCCAAGCGGGTGGTGCCGGCAGGGCCGAAACGCCCCGAGGACCAGCCCTTCCCGTACATCATGCTGATCGCCCCGCTGATGATGGGTGCCGTGATCTTCGCCGTCACCCGCAACGCGCTGTCCATGGTTTTCATGCTGATGATGCCGCTGTTCATCGTGGGCCATTTCGTTGACCAGAAGATGCGCAACCGGCGCCTGCGGAAGGACGGCCTGAAGCACTTCCGGGCTTCCATGGCGGCGTTCCGCGAGGATGTCACCGAGCTGCAGAAGGTGGAGCGTGCCGTCCGGCTGCAGGAGGCGCCCTCGGTCAGCGACACCGTGGACGCCATCTACAAACTGGGCCCGCTGCTGTGGACCCACCGCCCGGAACACTCATCGTTCCTGGGGCTCAGGTTCGGCATGGGTACGGCGCCGTCACGCCTGCAGTTGGAGGAACCGTCCAACAACGACACCGAGGTCGAGTACACACGGGAGATCCAGGACTGCCTGAAGCAGTTCCGGGACATTGAGGGTGTTCCGGTGGTTTCCCAGCTGCGTACCTCCGGGTCCTTGGGCATCGCCGGTGCCCGCGGCCTGGTGGACGATGTTGCCCGCGGCATGGTGCTCCAGCTGGTTGGACTCCATTCGCCGGCCGAAGTGGTCCTGACCGCCATCACGTCCGCCCAGTCCCGGGAACGGTGGAACTGGCTGCAGTGGCTGCCGCACGTCGGCTCCGGCCACAGCCCGCTCTCCGGAGACCACCTGGCTGCCGGGTCCGCGGGCGGGTCCTCGCTCCTGGCCCGCCTCGAGGACCTGCTCGACGCGCGGGAGGCCGCCGCCAGGCGCTCCGGCCCGGACCTGCGGCCGGACGTGGATCCGGCCAAGCACGAGCTGGAGGCGCCTGTCCTGCCGTCCGTGCTGGTGGTCGTGGAGGACGACGCGCCAGTGGACCGGGGCCGGCTCACCCGGCTCGCCGAGCGCGGACCGGACGCCGGCGTCCACGTGCTCTGGGTGGCCACCGACATCCAGGCCCTGCCGGCGGCCTGCCGCGACTTCATGGTGGTGGACGGCGACCACGGCACCACCACCGGCCAGGTCAGGCTGGGCCGGCACACCTACCCCGTCAGCTGCGAAAGCGTGGACGCCGAACTCGCCGGCCAACTGGCCAGGATGCTCGCCCCCGTGGTGGATGTGGGCAAGCCCGTGAACGACGATTCCGACCTCCCGAGGTCGGTCTCCTACGCCACCCTGATCGGCAAGGACTTCCTGGACAACCCCCAGGCCGTCGCCGAACGCTGGACCGAAAACAACTCCGTCCGTGCCACCGCCGTGGCCAACCGCAAGGACAACGGCACGCTCCGCGCCCTGGTTGGCTCCAAGGGCGTCGAGCCGCTCTACCTGGACCTGAAGAACGAGGGCCCGCACGCCCTGGTGGGCGGCACCACCGGCGCCGGCAAGTCCGAGTTCCTGCAGTCCTGGGTCATGGGCATGGCGGCCGCCTACAGCCCGGACCGCGTCAGCTTCCTGTTCGTGGACTACAAGGGCGGCGCCGCCTTCGCGGACTGCATCAACCTTCCGCACACGGTGGGGCTGGTCACCGACCTCTCGCCGCACCTGGTGCGCCGTGCCCTGACGTCCCTCCGCGCCGAACTCCACTACCGGGAACAGCTCCTCAACCGGAAAAAGGCGAAGGACCTGCTGGCGCTGCAGCGCGAGGCCGATCCCGACGCCCCGCCGTACCTCGTCATCATCGTTGACGAATTCGCGGCCCTCGCCAACGACGTGCCCGAGTTCGTTGACGGCGTGGTGGACGTTGCCGCCCGCGGACGGTCCCTCGGCCTGCACCTCATCCTGGCCACCCAGCGGCCCGCCGGCGTGATCAAGGACAGCCTGCGGGCCAACACCAACCTCCGCGTGGCCCTGCGCATGGCCGACGAGGAGGACGCCACCGACATCCTCGGCGTCCCCGACGCCGCCTACTTCGACCCCGGCATCCCCGGCCGCGGTGCCGCAAAGACCGGACCGGGCCGGATCCAGGGCTTCCAGACCGGCTACGCCGGCGGGTGGACCACCGACAAACCGCAGCGACCCCAGATCGACATCGTGGAGATGGCCTTCGGGTCCGGGCCCAGCTGGGAACCGCCCGCACCCGAAAAGCCCGTGGTGGCCGAACCCGCGGGGCCGAACGACATCGCCCGGATGACCGCGAACATCGTCCGGGCCGCCGGCACGCTGGGCATCCGGCCGCCGCGGAAGCCGTGGCTGGACGAACTGGCCAAGACCTACGACTTCTCCAGGCTGCCCAACCCGCGCACTGATGAACGCCTGCTGCTCGGCGTGGCCGACGACCCCGCCCGGCAGGACCAGCCCACGGTCTTCTACGAGCCGGACAAGGACGGCAACATGGCCATCTACGGGACGGGCGGTTCCGGAAAGTCGGCCGCCCTCCGCGGGATCGCCATTGCCGCCGCGGTGACACCCCGCGGCGGGCCCGTCCATGTGTACGGCATCGACTGCGGCTCGTCCGGACTGAGCATGCTGGAAGAGCTTCCCCACGTGGGCGAAGTGATTGACGGCGACGACGTGGAACGCGTGGGCAGGCTGCTGCGCCTCTTGCGCGACATCGCAGAGCAGCGCTCTGCCCGTTTCGCCGAAGTCCGGGCCTCCACCATCGTGGAGTACCGGAGGCTGGCCCACCGGCCCGACGAGAAGCGGATCTTCGTCCTGGTGGATGGGATGTCCGCCTTCCGCGAGGCCTACGAACACAGCAAGCTGTCCGGGCTGTGGGACATTTTCCTGCAGCTGGCCACCGACGGCCGCACCCTGGGCATCCACCTGGTGGTCACCGGCGACCGGCCCAACGCCGTGCCCGCATCCCTGCTCGCCTCCATCCAGCGCCGCCTGGTGCTGCGCCTGTCCTCCGAGGACGACTACATCTCCATGGACGTGCCGCGTGATGTCCTCAACGCCGGTTCGCCCCCGGGCCGCGGCCTGCTGGACGGGCTGGAGGTCCAGCTGGCCGTGCTCGGCGGGAACTCCAACCTCGCCCTGCAGGCCCGCGAGGTGCACAAGCTCAGCGAAGCGATGCTGCGCCAGGGCCTGGACACCGCTCCCGGCATCGAGCGGCTCCCCGAACAGGTGGACCTGGACGTCCTGCCGGCCGGCAGTCCCGACATGCCGGTCATCGGCGTCGACGACGAAACCCTGGAGCCCGCGGCGCTTATGGCCCGGGGACCGCTGCTGCTGGCAGGTCCTCCCGGCGCCGGCCGCACCGTGGCATTGGTCACCCTCGCCTACGCCCTCCGCCGGTCCAACCCGGACACCGAGCTGATCTACCTCGGGTCGCGGCGCTCCGCCGTCGCGTCGCTGCCCCTGTGGAACCGGTCGGTGGTGGGGCCCGACGACCTGGCCGAGATGATGGAGGAGCTGGTGGAGCATTCCTCCGGCAACCCGGGCAGGCTGGGCATCTTCATTGAGGGGTTGACCGAATTCACGGACACTCTCGCCGAATCCGGCGTTGCGCGGCTGGTCACAGCCTCCATCAAGGCGGACCAGTGGGTGGTGGGTGAGTCCGAAACCTCCACCTGGTCCTCAGCCTGGCAGCTCGCGCAGCCATTCAAATCCGGCCGGCGGGGCCTGCTCCTCAACCCGGGCGATATTGAGGGCGACAGCCTGCTGAACACCTCCTTGGGCCGGGTCAGCCCGGAATTCATCCCGGGCAGGGGCTATGTGGTGGGACGCGGAAAAGCCCGCAAAATCCAGGTGGCGCTCCCGCCGGAAAGCCGCGACTAGCAGGCTATACGCCGGAGGGCCGTACATTCGATGGATTTGCGGCCCTCCGGCGTGTTGTAGAAGACTGCTTGGAGACCAGAAAGCCGCAGACGGGGGACTGCGCGCACCGAAAGGTATCCATGACCCCGTCCAGTCCGCTACTCCGCGCCGCCTCGGCAACAGCCGCCGCAGCCGTGCTGGCGCTCTCGATAACACTGCCCGCAGGGGGCGCCGCATGGGCCGATTCCCCTGAACCGACGGGCTCGCAGACCTCCACCTCGACCCCGGGCTGTGGACAGGAATGTGCGCAGGAACCCACTGAAACCTGGACCCCGGAAGCACGCCCCACCAAGACGGCCAAGCCCGACGACGATCCCACGGAAACTGACGGGCCCGATCCCTCGGTGCCCGCGGCACCCCGGCCCGCCGCCCCGTCCACGCCGGCCGCAAATCCGGCGGCCCCCACTGCCTCCG
This sequence comes from Arthrobacter sp. Y3221159, assembly GCF_059089885.1. Classification (NCBI taxonomy): domain Bacteria; kingdom Bacillati; phylum Actinomycetota; class Actinomycetes; order Micrococcales; family Micrococcaceae; genus Arthrobacter; species Arthrobacter sp. Y3221159. The sequence goes on along the minus strand of NZ_JBNHFC010000007.1, from coordinate 195,328 downwards.
TGGAACTGATGCCAGCCGAGCCGGCCGAGCCGGCCGAGCCGGCTGCCGGGCCAACGGAAACTGAGGCTGCAGCCACTCCGTCCGCAACGGCCCCCTCAACCGGCACGCCGTCGTCGTCCTCAAACTGGAACACGCCCGTCACCAGGTCAGCGAAGGCCACCCAGGCAGCCGCTGTCTCCCGGCAGGGGGCGGGGTCCGACGGCGCCAACCTGCCGGCCGTCGCCGCCGGTGTCCTCCTGGTGGGCGCCGGCGGGGGAGCCTTTGCCTGGTGGGGCAGGAACCGCATCCGCGCGCACTGACACCTGCCGGGCAGCAGGCGGGCGGTCGCCCCGGCTACAGCCCCGGGCACACTGAGCGGATTTGCGGCCCCGGCCCTGGCTGTAGAAGACTGCCGGGGACACCAGAAAAGCCGCGGTGGGGGGACTGCGCGCATCGAAAGGTAGCAATGACCCCGACTTCACCGGCCCTCCGTGTGGCGGCGGCCACCGCGGCAGCAGCGGTCCTGGCCATTGCCCTCCTCTTCCTGGCAGGGCCTGCAGTTGCCGATTCGCCGGAGCCATCACCTGCCACGCCGGAAGCGGACGCTCCGACCGAAGATTGCGGCCTTGTGTGCCTGCCCCTCCTTGGCGGCGGCAAGCCGGAACCCACGGACGTCGAACGCCGCACGCAGGCCCCGGCCGAAACCCCGGCGCAGCCAGGGAACCTGGCTGCAGAAGCACCCGTTCGTGCCCAACAACAGGCGGCATCCCCGGCCGCCACTGCGCCGGCAAACGGTCCCTCCGTGCAGGGCGCAGCCGAAGAGGAAGCATCGGAAAGGCCCGGCGAAGAAACCGCCACCGCTGGCACCGCCGTCGCCACATCGGCCGGACCCGCTTCGGCCGGGGCCTCCGGTGCGCCGGACTGGAATACGCCCATCAGCCGGTCCGCCAAGGCAACTCAGCTGGCAGGCATAACCCCGGCCGCCGGTCCGGGCGCCGGGGGTCCCGAACTGCTTCCCATCGCAGCCGGCACGCTTCTGGTGGGCGCAGGCGGTGCAGCCTTCATCTGGTGGGGCAGGACCCGCCTCCGGGCACACTAATCGGCGTCCTGTCACACCCGTAAGGCAAGATAGGTCTGTGAGCACAGGACCAGGCCCCGCAGAAAAGACAATCTCCGGGAACAGCAGCCCCGACAGCCCGGACGCCATCCCCTCCGACTCTCTCCGCGAGGAATACGAGAACCTGGCGGACCTCGTCCGGAAGTACCGGTTCGCCTACTACCAGGAGGACGCGCCCCTGGTATCGGACGCCGAGTTCGATACTCTCTTCCGCCGCCTCGAGGAGATCGAGGCGCTCCACCCGGAACTGGTCTCCAACGATTCACCCACCCAGGAGGTGGGCGGCGAGGTGTCCGCCGCTTTCGCGGCCGTAGAACACCTGCAGCGCATGTACAGCCTGGAAGACGTCTTTTCCATCGATGAGCTGGAGGCCTGGCTGAACAGGGCGGAAGCCAGTATCGAAAAGCTTGGCGACGGCGCGGCCAAGGCTTCCTGGCTCACCGAGCTCAAGATCGACGGCCTGGCCGTCAACCTGCTGTACCGGGACGGGAAACTGGTCCGCGCCGCCACCCGCGGCGACGGAACAACCGGTGAAGACATCACGCACAACGTGCTCACCATCAAGGAGATCCCGCAGCAGCTTGAGGGCGGAGGCTTCCCGGCAGAGATGGAAGTCCGCGGCGAGGTGTTCATCCCGTCGAAGGAGTTCGCGGAATTCAACGAGGCACTGATCGAAGCGGGCAAGGCGCCGCTGGCCAATCCGCGCAACGCCGCCGCCGGTTCGCTCCGCCAGAAAGACCCGGCCGAAACCGCCAAGCGTCCCCTGAAGATGTTCGTCCACGGCATCGGCGCACGCGAGGGGCTTGAAGCACGCAGCCAGTCCGAAACCTATGACCTGCTCAAGGGCTGGGGCCTGCCCGTCAGTCCTTACTTCGAGGTACTGGAAAGCCGCGGGGACGTCCTGGCGTTCATCGAAAAGTACGGGGCCCAGCGCCACAAACTGCTCCACGAGATCGACGGCATCGTCATCAAGGTGGACCACTTCGCCACCCAGCGTGCCCTTGGCTACACCACCCGCGTGCCGCGCTGGGCCGTGGCCTACAAGTACCCGCCGGAAGAAGTGCACACCAAGCTCCTGGATATCCAGGTCAACGTCGGCCGCACCGGCCGGGTGACCCCCTTCGGCATGATGGAGCCGGTCAAGGTTGCCGGCTCCACCGTGGAGATGGCCACCCTGCACAACCAGGATGTGGTCAAGGCCAAGGGCGTGAAGATCGGCGACATCGTCATCCTCCGCAAGGCCGGAGACGTCATCCCGGAAATCGTGGGCCCGGTCCTGGCCCTGCGCGACCAGCAGGATCCACCAGTGCGGGACTTCGTGATGCCCACCGAATGCCCCTCCTGCGGCACGCCCCTGGCCCCGGCCAAGGAGGGCGACGTGGACATCCGCTGCCCCAACGCGAAATCCTGCCCCTCGCAGCTCCGTGAGCGGGTGTTCCACCTTGCCGGCCGCGGGGCGTTCGATATCGAGGCGCTTGGCTGGGAGGCCGCCATCGCGCTGACGCAGCCGGCCGAGCCGGAGGTTCCACCGCTGACCTCCGAGGCAGCCCTGTTCGACCTCGCCCCCGAGGACCTCGCCCCAGTGAAGATCCGCCGTGAGAAGCGCTCCAAGGGCGTGGGCACCGGCGAATACGAACTGGTGCCCTACTTCTACAGCAAGGGCACGGCCAAGTCGCCGTCCAAGCCTACGGCCACCACGGAAAAGCTGTTCAAGGAACTGGAAAAGGCCAAGGCCCAGCCGCTGTGGCGCGTCCTGGTGGCGCTGTCCATCCGTCACGTCGGGCCGCGGGCTTCACGGGCACTCGCGCAGGCTTTCGGCACCATGGATGCCATCCGGGCAGCCTCCGAGGAGGACCTTGCCCACGTGGACGGCGTGGGGCCCACTATCGCCGCCGCGCTCAAGGAATGGTTCGCAGAGGACTGGCACCGGCAGATCGTGGACCGCTGGGCCGCGGCAGGCGTCCGAATGGCAGACGAACGGGACGAATCCGCCCCGCGCACCCTCGAGGGCCTCACGGTGGTGGTCACCGGGTCCCTGCCCAATTTCAGCCGGGACGAGGCCAAGGAAGCCATCCTGGTCCGGGGCGGCAAGGCCGCAGGCTCGGTTTCGAAGAACACCAGCTACCTGGTGGCCGGCGAAAGCGCGGGCACCAAGCTGGACAAGGCCGAACAGCTCGGAATTCCGGTGCTTGACGAGGACGGCTTCCGGCAGCTGCTGGAAGGCGGCCCTGACGCATTGCCCGGTGACGGCGCCGGGGCGCCGGCAGGGATGGAAACCGATGAGGACACCGCGGAGGCAACTGCATGACCACCCCTGACGAACTTCTGGTTGTGGCAAAGGCCGCCGCCGCGGCCGGAGCCAAGGTGCTTGCCGCCAGGAACGGGGACACCCTGGCTCCCAGCAACAAGGGCGCGGCAGGTGACTGGGTTACCGCGTTCGACGTCGCGGCCGAGAACGCCGTCCGCGGGGTGATCGCAGCGGCCCGCCCGAACGACAGCATCACCGGCGAGGAACACGGCACTACCCGGCCCGAGGCACCCAGCGGCTACCGCTGGTCCATCGATCCGCTGGACGGCACCACCAACTTCATCCGCAACATCGTTTACTACGCCACTTCCGTGGCGGTCGCCGATGCCGACGGCGCCTGGCTGGCCGGCGTGGTCAACGCGCCTGCGCTCGGCCGCACCTACTATGCCTCCCGCGGCCAGGGCGCCTGGCTGGAGGAAGGCGGCCGGGTCACCCGGCTGGAGGGTCCGGTCCCCGGCCGGAAGGGGCAGATCCTGGCCACCGGCTTCAGCTACGATCCTGCCGTCCGCGCCGACCAGGCCACCGCGCTGGCGGGCCTCATGGACGGGTTCGCTGATGTGCGGCGGCTGGGTTCGGCCGCCCTGGACCTGTGCATGGTGGCCGACGGCACCCATGACGCCTACGGCGAGCGCGGGCTCAACGAGCACGATTTCTCCGCCGGTGCGCTCATCGCGGAGGAAGCCGGCTGCTGGGTGCGGCGGCCGCGGCTGGCCAGTCCGCTCGACGGCGGGCCCTCCGATACCGACAGGCTGGACGCGTGGACCTGCGCCGCCGGCCTGGAGCTGTCCGGCAAGTTCCCGCTCTAGTCATCCAGGGTCCGGCAACGCGGCAGTACCGCTGCCGCCGGTAGTGATAGTTCAGTCACGGAAAGCGCCCTTTCGGGCCGGGGGAGCGGCAGCCGCCACTACCATTGACGGGTGCCACCGCAGATCACCATCCGTGCCGCCGTCGAGGCCGATTACGACGCCGTTGCCCGCATCACGCGCGATTCCTACCTCGCCGCGGGCTACTTCGACGATGCCGAACACCCGTACATGCGCAAGATCCAGGATGTTGCGCTGCGCGCCGGCCAGGCCACCATCTGGGTGGCCGAGCGGGACGGCACCGTGGTGGGATCGGTGACGCTGGCCACCGCCGGGGAACCGTACGCGGACATCGCACTGCCGGATGAGCTCGAGTTCCGCATGCTGGTGGTGGACCCCACCGTGCAGCGCAGCGGAGCCGGAAAGGCCATGGTGGACGCCCTCATTGACCATGCCCGGTCGCTGCCCGGCATCACCGGCATCGCCCTCACCACGGGGGAGACGTGGGAGAGCGCGCAGGGCCTCTACCGCAAGGCCCGGTTCCGCCGCGTGCCGGATCGCGACTGGTTCGTCCCCGGAACCGACACAAAACTGCTGGTTTACCGGCTGGACCTGTAGCAGCCCTACAGTGGTGCCGACCCACTTCCGGCATTGAAAGGCCCCACCATGCGCAAAACCTTCGGCACCGGTTCCGTCTGGGAACAGACGCTCGGCTACTCCCGCGCCGTCCAGGTGGACAACACCCTGTACATTTCGGCCACCGCGGCAAGCGGCGAGGACGGCATCGTGGGCGATGACTTCTACACGCAGACCCAGTTCATCCTGCAGAAGCTCGGCAAGGTCCTGGCGGACGCCGGTTTCAGCTTCGAGGACGTCGTCCAGTCCAAGCTCTACCTGACGGACATCAGCAAGTGGGAAGAAGCAGGCCGCGCCCACGGCGAAGTATTCGGCGACATCCGCCCCACCCTGTCCCTGGTGCATGTGCTGCCGTTCCTGGACCCGAAGATGCTTGTCGAGATCGAGCTCGTGGCCCAGAAGAGCGCCAGCTAGAAAAATCTACGGCGCGGCGGGCAGGCCATAGCGGTGCTCCGGCCTGCCCGTGCTCCCGTACCGCAGCTGGATGTCGACGGCGCCGTCGTCGGCGAGCGATGACAGGTAGCGTTGGGCGGTTGCCCGGGACACGCCCACCCGGCCGGCCACTTCCGCGGCCGAATACTGTTCGCCGGGAACCAGCGACTCCAGCACCGCGGCTTCCGTGGCGGAGCGTGGCTTCGCCGACGGCGTGACATCCCCCGGGATCAGTGACCGCTTGGCGCGCTCCACGGCGTCCTGGTCCAGCGCCCCGGGGTTGGAGAGGAGCCGCCGGTACCGGGCGTAGGACCGCAGCTGCTGCGACAGGGCGTCAGCAGTGAACGGCTTCAGCAGGTATCCCAGCGCACCGCGGCGGAAGGCCGTCCGGACGGACAGGGCATCCGAGGCCGCGCTGAGCATGACGGTATCGACGTCCAGCTGCTGCAGCAGGTCCAGGCCGGAGGCGTCCGGCAGGTAGACATCCAGCAGCACCAGGTCGGGACGGAGGCTGTGGATGGCCTGCAGCGCCAGGGAGGCCGTGCCCACCGGCGCCAAGGCCAGGAAGCCAGCCACCGAGTCCACGTAAGCAGCGTGGAGCTTGGCCACATGGAAGTCGTCGTCCACGATCAGGACCCGGAAATCCTCAGCCATCGTTGTGGTCTCCCTTCATGTCCGCGCTTCGCGGAGCTGAATCGCCTTCTGGTGTCCCGGAGCGTGCCGCCGACCCCGTACTTCCCGCCGTGGTTCCCGGCAGTGTGGCCATGAAGACGGCGCCGGGTCCGCCCGGCCTTCCCCGGTCCAACACCGTGACGTCCCCGCCGCGGCGCCGGGCCAGCTGCCGGGCAAGAGCCAGCCCAAAGCCCTGGCCGCCGGCACGGCCGTTCCTAGACAACGGGCCGGTCGCGGTGGTGAAGCCTTCGGTGAAGACCTGTTCGGCATCCGTTCCCTCCGCCAGCCCGTCGCCCGAGTCCGCGACCACCACGTGGAGGGTGCCGCCGTCGTCGCCCGGCTCGTCCAGCACCTCCACCTCCACCCAGCGTTCCGCCGCCACTCCCGCCACCGCTGCATTGACCGCGTTGTCGATCAGGTTGCCCAGCACCGTGGTGACGTCCTGCGCCTCCGTGACCTGCCCGCGGACCAGGGTTTCGGGGCCGATCCGCAGGGCGACACCCCGCTCCTCGGCCTCCACGCCCTTGGCACCCACGAACGCCTGGAGGTAGGGGTCCTGCAGAAGTTCGGCCTGCTCCACCGGGAACGTGAGGGGGCCGGTGGCGGCAAGCTGGGCCAGGTACTCGCGCGCCTGCCGGTGTTGGCCGATGCTCATGAAGCCGGCCAGCGTGTGCAGCTGGTTCGCGAACTCGTGGCGCTGCGCGCGCAGTGCCGTCGACATGGTGCCCACGGCATCCAGCTGGCGGGTGAGTTCCTGCAGTTCCGTACGGTCTCGCAGCATCACCACCCAGCCGAGGTCTTCCCGCCGGTGCAGGGCCTTGCGGGCATTGGCCACCAGCACCCGTCCTCCCGCCACGACTTCCAGGGCGTCACTGCCGGTGGTGCCGCGCCTGGTCAGGGACTTCACCTGGTCCGGGACCGGGGCATCCTCCCAGCGCCCGCCGGTCAGGTCCGGTTGGCTGAGCAGGCGCTGTGCGGCGGCGTTGAACACACTGATCCGGCCGTCGGCACTCACGCCGATGACGCCGTCGTCCACGCCCTGCAGCACCGCCACCTGGTCGTGGACCAGCGTGCTGATCTCCTCCGGTTCCAGGCCCAGCGTCAGCCGCTGCAGCCGGCGGCGCAGCAGGAAGGAACCCAGCACGCCGGCCAGCAGGGCCCCCGCCGCTGTCCCGGCCACGGGGCCGATGTCGCGGGCCACGCTCTGGCCCACCGTCTCCATGGAATAGCCCACGCTGACCTCGCCCACCACGGTGGAGCTGCCGGGGGCGTACACCGGCACCTTGGCTCCGGCAGACGGGCCCAGCGTCCCGGTGTTCCGGGTGGTGACCTCGCGTCCGGCCAGGGCTTCGGTGGGGTCGGTGCTGACCTTCTCGCCAAGCCGCTCCGGCTCCGGATGCGCCAGCCGGAGGCCCGTCTCATCGGTGATCACCACAAACAAGGCCCCGGTCCTGGTCCGCGCGGCCTCGGCCGCCTGCATCAGGGGCCCGGCCGCGAGTTCGGCCGGCGGGGGAGTGCCCTCGCGCGCGCTGATGGCCTGCACGTCGGCCCGGACGGAGGGATTGGAGGCGACGGTCCGGGCGAGTGTCAGCGCCTGGTTTTCGGCCTCGCTGCCAACCCTGTCATAGGTCAGCCACGCATGGACGGCGGCGCTGAGCAGGACCACCAGCAGTACCACGGCCACCTGCAGCAGCAGCGTCTGGGTGGAGAACCGCAGCGGCGGTCGGGGCGCGGAACGCTGCATGATCCTCCTTGATACGGGTCGGCTGTGCCCACCTGGCCCCGCGGCAACCAGCCGCGGCAGCACGTGAGCAGAATGAGCAAAATGCTCCCAATAAGCAGTATGCCAATCAATTGAGCCAAAGGCACTGCCGTGACGGCGGCCACCCTACAGTCTGTAGCACGCATCACAACGCTGTGGTGCCGTTCACAAGAAGGAGCCGGCTGTGCTGGTAATACTTGGATTCGCCATGATCGCGGTATTCATGGTGCTGATCATGACGAAAAAGTTGACGCCAGTGCTGGCGCTGATCATCGTCCCCACCGTCTTCGGACTTTTCGCCGGTGCCGGCCTGGGCATCGGGGACATGGTCCTGGATTCCATGAAGTCCATGACCTCCACCGCGGCGCTGCTGATGTTCGCCATCATCTACTTCGGGCTGATGATCGACGTCGGGCTGTTTGACCCGCTGGTGAAGTTCATCCTTCGCAAGCTCGGCAACGATCCCGCCAAGGTTGTGCTCGGCACCGCCCTGCTGGCAGCCGCCGTGTCCCTGGACGGCGACGGCTCCACGACGTTCATCCTCACCACCGCAGCCATGCTGCCCATCTACCTGCGGCTCAAGATGAGCCCCGTGGTCCTCACCTGCGTGGCCGGCCTCGCCAACGGCACCATGAACATCGTCCCCTGGGGCGGCCCCACCGCCCGCGCCGCCACCGCACTGGAAATCGACGTCAACGACGTCTTCGTCCCCATGCTTCCCTCACTGGTCGCCGGCATTGCCGTGGTCCTCGCCTTCGCCTGGCTCCTCGGCCTGCAGGAGCGCAACCGGCTCCGTGCCACCCAGCCGGAAATCTGGGGCGTCCCGGATACTGCCGAGAAGTTCGACGGCGGCGCTTTCGCAGGCTCTGCGGGCGGCGGTTCCGGAACCGGCCGCGGACGCACGGGTGGCAACCCTGGCGGAGCAGCCCCCGCCGGCGGCCTCTCTCCGGAAGGCTCGTCCGTGGCAGTGCTGGACCGTCCCGAAGACCTGGTGGACGACAGCGACACGGCCATGGCGGACACCGCCCTGGACCCCAACCGCAGCACCCTGCGCCCCAAGCTGTTCTGGTTCAACCTGGCCCTCACGGTGGCCGTCATGGGCATGCTCATCGCCGACCTCATCCCGCTGCCCTATGTCTTCATGGTGGGCTCCGCCATCGCCTTGCTGGTGAACTTCCCCAAGGTCAAGGACCAAGCCACCCAGCTGGTGGCCCACGCCCCGTCCATCGTCGCGGTGGTCAGCATGGTCATGGCCGCTTCCGTCCTCACCGGCGTGCTGACCGGCACCGGCATGGTGGAAGCCATGTCCGCCTGGCTCGTGCAGATCATCCCGTCCAGCATGGGCCCGTTCATGGCCGTCATCACCGGCGTCCTCAGCATCCCCATGACGTTCTTCATGAGCAATGACGCCTTCTACTTCGGCGTGCTGCCGGTCCTCAGCGAAACCGCCGCGCACTACGGCATCAGCGCCGCGGAAATGGCCCGCGCCTCCATCACCGGCCAGCCGTTCCACATGCAGAGCCCGCTGGTTCCGGCCATCCTGCTGCTGGTGTCCCTGGCCAAGGTGGACCTCGGCGACCACCACAAGAAGGTGCTGTGGCGCAGCGCCGTGGTGTCCCTGGTCATGCTGGGAATCGGCATGCTGACCGGAGCCATCGGTATCGGTTAGTCTGTAGCTGCCGCGGCGCTGTTCCTTGTGGACGAACCCCGGCATGAAGGTGCCCGTCTGACGCCCGCTGGGGGTCGTCAGACGGGCATCATCGTTTCCCCACTAGAATGGATCGGAAACCAATCCGAACTTTGCAGGGGAGATCCATGGCTGCGATCAACCGTGACGACGTTGCGCATCTCGCGCAGCTCGCTCACATCGAGATGAGTGCTCATGAGCTGGACAGGATGGCCGGAGAACTCGCCGTCATCGTTGATGCGATCAAGTCGGTCAGTGAAGCCGCCGGAGACGACGTGCCGGCCACGTCCCACCCCATCCCGCTGAGCAATGTCTTCCGGGAAGACGTCGTGGGCCACACCTTCACGGCGGAACAGGCACTCTCCGGTGCCCCGGATTCCGACGACAACCGTTTCAAGGTTCCGGCAATCCTGGATGAGGACTAAACAATGACTGAACAGAACACCAGCGCCGCCGCCCTGATCCGGCTCTCAGCCGCACAGCTGGCCGACAAGCTGCGCGCCCGCGAAGTTACCGCCGTCGAGGTGGTCCAGGCGCACCTGGACCGGATCGCCGACGTGGACGGCGGCGAACGCGGCATCAACGCGTACCTGCACATCAACGCCGAGGAAGCGCTCGCCGTCGCGGCCGAAGTGGATGCCATCCGTGCCGCCGGCGGACCCGAGGCCGGGGCCCTCCACTACCTGGCCGGCGTGCCCATCGCGGTCAAGGACCTCATCGTCACCATCGGCCAGCCCACCACGGCAGGCTCGAAGATCCTCGAGGGCTGGCACAGCCCCTACGACGCCACCGTTGTGGAGCGCCTCCGCGCCGCGAAGATGCCCATCCTGGGCAAGACCAACCTGGACGAATTCGCCATGGGCTCCTCCACGGAGCACTCGGCCTACGGCCCCACCCGCAACCCGTGGGACCTGGACCGCATCCCTGGCGGCTCCGGCGGTGGCTCGGCTGCCGCCGTCGCCGCCTTCGAGGCGCCCCTGGCCCTCGGCACGGACACCGGCGGGTCCATCCGCCAGCCCGGCGCCGTCACCGGCACGGTGGGCGTCAAGCCCACCTACGGCAGCGTCTCCCGCTACGGCGCCATCGCCATGGCCTCCTCGCTGGACCAGATCGGCCCGGTCTCCCGGACCGTCCTGGACTCGGCACTCCTGCACCAGGTCATCGGCGGGCACGACTCCCGCGATTCCACCTCGCTGCCTGACCCGCTGGCCGACCTCGTGGCCGCCGCGAAGACCGGCAACGTCGAAGGCCTGCGGATCGGCATCATCAAGGAACTGCACGGCGAGGGCTACCAGGCCGGCGTCGAAAACCGCTTCAACGATTCGCTCGAGCTGCTGCGTGAGGCGGGAGCGGAAATCGTCGAGGTTTCCTGCCCCAACTTCCAGTACGCCCTGGGTGCCTACTACCTCATCATGCCGTCCGAGGCGTCCTCCAACCTCGCGAAGTTCGACGGCGTCCGCTACGGCCTGCGCGTCCTGCCCGAGGACGGTCCCATGACCATCGAACGCGTCATGGGTGCCACCCGTGCTGCGGGCTTCGGCGACGAGGTCAAGCGACGGATTATCCTGGGCACCTACGCCCTGAGCGCCGGCTACTACGACGCCTACTACGGCTCGGCACAGAAGGTCCGCACCCTGGTGCAGCGGGACTTCGACGCCGCGTTCACCGTGGCGGACGTCCTGATTTCCCCCACGGCGCCCACCACGGCCTTCCGCCTCGGCGAGAAGCTGGACGACCCCCTGGCCATGTACCTGAACGACGTCGCCACCATCCCGGCCAACCTGGCCGGCGTTCCCGGGCTGTCCCTGCCCGGCGGACTGGCGGACGAGGACGGCCTGCCCGTGGGCATCCAGCTGCTCGCACCCGCCCGGGAGGACGCCCGCCTGTACCGCGTGGGCGCCGTCCTGGAGTCCCTGCTCGAGGCCAAGTGGGGCGGACCGCTGCTTGCCCAGGCTCCCGACCTTGCCGGTACCGCGGCCCTCGAAACCCAGGAGGCAAAATAATGACCACCGACGCGATCCTCAGCTTCGAAGAGGCGATGGAGAAGTACGATCCCGTCCTGGGGTTCGAGGTCCACGTGGAGCTCAACACCAAGACCAAGATGTTCTCCTCCGCGCCCAACGTCTTCGGTGACGAGCCCAACACCAATGTCAACGAGGTGGACCTCGGCATGCCGGGCGTCCTGCCGGTAGTGAACAAGACGGCGGTGGAGTCCTCCATCAAGATCGGCCTGGCCCTCAACTGCAAGATTGCCGAGAGCTGCCGCTTCGCCCGGAAGAACTACTTCTACCCGGATACCCCCAAGAACTTCCAGACCTCGCAGTACGACGAGCCCATCGCATACGACGGCTACCTGGACGTCGAACTTGAGGACGGCACCGTGTTCCGCGTGGAAATCGAACGCGCGCACATGGAGGAGGACGCCGGCAAGCTGACCCACATGGGCGGGGCCACGGGCCGCATCCACGGCGCCGACTTCTCCCTGGTGGACTACAACCGGGCCGGCGTTCCGCTGGTGGAAATCGTCACCAAGCCGATCCAGGGTGCCGGTTCCCGCGCCCCCGAACTGGCCAAGGCCTACGTTGCGGCGGTCCGCGAGATCGTGAAGAACCTCGGAGTTTCCGACGCACGCATGGAACGCGGCAACGTGCGCTGTGACGCGAACGTCTCGCTCCGCCCGCACGGCCGCGAACGCTTCGGCATCCGCTCCGAGACGAAGAACGTGAACTCGCTGCGCGCCGTCGAACACGCCGTCCGCTACGAGATCCAGCGCCACGCCGCCGTCCTGGACTCCGGCGAGCCGGTCGTCCAGGAAACCCGGCACTGGCATGAGGACACCCGCACCACCACGTCCGGCCGGGCCAAGTCCGACGCCGACGACTACCGCTACTTTCCGGAGCCGGACCTGGTTCCCGTGGTGGCCTCCCGTGAATGGGTGGAGGAGCTGCGCGCCACCCTGCCCGAGCCGCCGGCCGAGCGCCGCAAGCGGCTCAAGGCCAGCTGGGGCTACTCGGACCTCGAATTCCGCGACGTGGTGAACGCCGGCGTCCTGGACGAGATCGAGGAAACCATTGCCGCCGGCGCCAGCGCCTCCGTGGCGCGCAAGTGGTGGATGGGCGAAATCGTGGGCCGCGCCAAGGCAGCCGACGTGGACCCCGGCCAGCTGGGCGTCCAGCCCGCTACCATCGTGGAGCTCGCCCGCATGGTTGAGGACGGCAAGATCAACAACAAGATGGCGTCGCAGGTGCTGGACGGCGTTCTCGCCGGTGAAGGCACCCCGGCGGAGATCGTCGAGAAGCGCGGCCTCGCCGTCGTGTCCGACGACGGGCCCCTGCTGGAAGCCATCGACGCCGCCCTCGCCGCGCAGCCCGACGTCGCCGACAAGATCCGCGGCGGCAAGGTCCAGGCCATCGGCGCCATCGTGGGCGGGGTCATGAAGGCCACCCGCGGGCAGGCCGACGCCGGACGCGTCCGCGAGCTGATCCTCGAGAAGCTGGGCGTCACCGTCTAGCTGCCGCGCACCCCGAACCGGGTAGCGCCCCGGCCGTTGCGGAACCGCAGCGGCCGGGGTCGCTGCCCGGTTTTGCCTCAAGTACTCAGGTAGTGGTCGGCGGAAAGTACGCGTTCACACCCGGTGACGCCGGTCCTACACTGGAGCGCACGGAGGCCGCCCTATGCAGGCCCCGGACAGCGACGCGAAAGGGACCGCGATGCCACTGCAGGACAAGCCAAGGATCCGCAAGGCCTTCGTTGCGGGGGCCATTGCCCTTGCCTTGAGTGGTACGGGGGCCGCCATCGCGTGGTCCGCCGACTCGCCGTTCCCGTCGCCGCCGCAGTCCGCGCCCGGGCAGGAGAAAAAGCACGACAAGCCGGGCAAACCGGACATGTCCGCCAAGCCTGGGAAGCCCGGCAAGCCGGACAAGGCCCAGCGGCCGCAACTCCAGCACAGCGAAAGCGTGGTCAAGAACGCTGACGGCACCTTCCAGACCGTCCTCGAGCAGCGCGGCACGGTTGAGGCTGTTGGCGATACGTCCATCACCGTCAAAAGCGAAGACGGCTTCAGCCGGACCTACACCGTCAACGCCGAAACGCGTATCACCAAGGCGCCGGGAACGGGCGACGACGGCGAGCGGCTCCGGCCCGGCGACGGAAGCATCGCGGACATCACCACGGGCGAGGTGGTCCGGGTAGCAGGCGCAAAGAACGGGGACCAGGCCACGGCAGAGCGGATTGCCGAAGGCGCCGGGGACGTGCCCGGGCTCGGGCTGGGCAGGGGGAACGGCATGGGCCACGGGCAGGCCAAAGGGCAATCGCAGTAGCCGGGACCCTGTTCGCTCAGCCCTGCTCCACCAGCCCCGCCATGATTTCCTGCAGCGCCTCGCACACCATCATCACGGACCGGCGCTTCAGGTTCTCCGGCCGTGCCAGCAGGTCGATCCGCCGCCGGGTGCTGATGCCCTCGAGCGGACGCAGGACGATATCCGGATTCAGGACGGGGCGGGCGGTGTACCGGGGCAGCAGTCCCACCACGCCGCCGGCGGCCACCAGGGCCGCCACCGTGGAGTAGTCATTGATGCGGTGGACGATGTTCAGTTCACGGCTGGACACCGCGGCGACGGCGGACAGCACGTCGGCGGGGGAGTAGCCGGCGTGGCTGGTCACCCAGGCCTCACCGGCGACGTCGTCCGCGGTCACAGCCCGCTTCCGTGCCAGCGGGTGTCCGGCCGGAAGCGCGACGTCCAGGGGCTCGTGCGCGAGCGGGATCACGGTAACCCGTTCGTCCGGCCAGCGGGGACTGTGGTCCATCCGGTGGGCCAGCACCAGGTCGTAGCGGGCGGTCAGGGCGGGGAAGTCCTGTTGGGCCACGTCCTCGTCGGACAGTTCCACCCGCGGCCCGCCTGGGGTGTCCAGCATCCTGGCGAGGGGTGCGAAGACCGCCTGGCCGGCGCTGTGGAAGCCGCTCAGGGTAACCCGTCCTGCCGGGGAGCCGTGGTAGCTGCCGATGGCGCTTTTGGCCTCGGCCATCGCGCTGACGACGGCGGCTCCCGCGTCTGCGAGGACCTGGCCCGCCTCGGTGAGCACCAGGTTCCGGCCCTCCTTCCGGGTCAGCGGAACATCCACCGTGCGCTGGAGCAGGGCCAGTTGCTGGGAGACGGCGGACGGGGTGACCATCAGGGTGTCGGCCACGGCCTTGACGCTGCCCAGGGCGCCGAGCTCGCGGAGGATTTCAAGTTGGTGGATCTCCATGGACCAAGTCTAAGCATTAGCAAAAGCTACATCGTCGATTGAGTAAAAGCTGATTGTGCTAAACGGTTTCCGGGGCTGTAATGGGGAGGGCAGCACCTGCCAATGATGTGACAACCAAGAGTGAGGAAGCCGATGAAGGCTCTCTACAAGGCCGGCCCGGAGGCCGGATTCGAACTGGTGGACCGTCCGGAGCCCACGGTGGGTCCGGACGACGTGAAGATTCGAGTCATGACCACCGGGATCTGCGGCACAGACCTCCATATCCAGTCCTGGGACTCCTGGGCCCAGGGGATCATCGAAGCTCCCCTGATTCCGGGCCACGAATTCTACGGCGAGGTAGTGGAGACCGGCGGGGACGTTCGGGACGTGAAGGTTGGCGACCGGGTATCCGGTGAAGGCCACGTTGTCTGCGGCATCTGCCGGAACTGCCGCGCCGGCCGCCGGCAGATGTGCATCCACACGGTCAGCGTGGGCGTGCAGCGGGACGGGGCATTCGCCGAGTATGTGGTCATCCCGGAAACCAACGTCTGGGTCCACCATGATCCCTCGGTCACGCCCGAGCTCGGCGCCATTTTCGATCCCTTCGGCAACGCGGTGCACACCGCCTTGAGTTTCCCGCTGGTGGGCGAGGACGTGCTCATCACCGGTGCCGGACCCATCGGGCTGATGGCCATCGCCGTCGCCCGCCACGCCGGTGCCCGAAAGATCGCCATCACGGACGTCTCGCAGCCCCGGCTGGACCTGGCCCGCAGGCTCGGCGCAGACCTTGCCATCGACGTCTCCACCACCCGCGTCCGCGACGCCCAACGTGAACTGGGCATGCGTGAAGGCTTCGACATCGGCATGGAGATGTCCGGCCACCCCACCGCCCTGCCGGAAATGATCGACAATATGAACCACGGCGGCCGGATTGCCATGCTGGGCCTGCCCAGCCAGGACATCACCATCGACTGGGGCAAGGTGGTCACCCACATGCTCACCCTCAAAGGCATCTACGGCCGGGAAATGTACGAAACCTGGTACGCCATGAGCGCCATGCTCTCCTCCAACCCGGTCCTCCACGCGGGGATCTCCGCCGTGGTCACGGACACGCTCCCCGCTGCAGACTGGGAGAAGGGCTTCGACCTGGCCCGCAGCGGCAGCGGCGGCAAAGTTGTCCTCGACTGGACCCGACTCTAAAGGATCACCACCATGTACACCTCCATCAAGGACCAGCTGAGCAGCGAGCTGGAGGACATCCGCACCGCCGGGCTCTACAAGACTGAGCGCAGCATCACCTCGCCCCAGTCCAGCCACATCACCGCCGGCCGACTCGGCTCATCCGGAGCGGACGTCCTGAACTTCTGCGCCAACAACTACCTGGGCCTCGCAGACCACCCGGACATCATCAGCGCAGCCAAGGGGGCGATGGATGAACGAGGCTTCGGCATGGCCAGCGTGCGGTTTATCTGCGGCACCCAGGACCTGCACCTGGAACTCGAAGGCCGCGTCTCCCGCTTCCTCGGTACCGAGGACACCATCCTGTTCTCGAGTTGCTTCGACGCCAACGGCGGGGTGTTTGAATCCCTGTTCGGTCCCGAGGACGCCGTCATTTCCGATGCGCTCAACCACGCCTCCATCATTGACGGCATCCGGCTGTGCAAGGCCCAGCGGTACCGGTATGCCAACCAGGACATGGCGGACCTTGAAGTGAAGCTCGTGGAGGCGAAGGACGCCCGCCGGAAGATCATCGTCACCGACGGCGTGTTCTCCATGGACGGTTACCTCGCCCCGCTGGAAGCCATTTGCGACCTCGCCGAACAGTACGGCGCGCTGGTGATGGTGGACGATTCGCACGCCGTCGGCTTCATGGGCTCCACCGGCGCGGGCACGCCGGAACATGCCGGCGTCTCGCACCGGGTGGACATCTACACCGGAACCTTCGGCAAGGCCCTGGGCGGGGCCTCCGGTGGCTACGTTTCCGGGCGCGCCGAGATCGTGGCCATGCTCCGGCAGAAGGCCCGGCCCTACCTCTTTTCCAATTCGCTGGCTCCGGCCATCGTCGCCGCCACCATCAAGGCACTGGACCTGGTGGAGAACTCGGCCAGCCTGCGGCGGCAGCTCTTCGACAACGCCGCCCTTTTCCGCCGCCGGATGACGGAGGAAGGCTTCGACCTGCTGCCCGGCGAGCACGCGATTGTCCCGGTCATGTT
Organism: Arthrobacter sp. Y3221159; assembly: GCF_059089885.1. Lineage (NCBI taxonomy): Bacteria > Bacillati > Actinomycetota > Actinomycetes > Micrococcales > Micrococcaceae > Arthrobacter > Arthrobacter sp. Y3221159. Next base: position 178,493 of record NZ_JBNHFC010000007.1, on the reverse strand, counting down.
CGGCGACGCCGTCCTTGCCGCCAAGGTGGCTGACCGGATGCTGCAGCACGGTGTCTTCGTCACCGCGTTCAGCTTCCCGGTGGTGCCGCGCGGTGCCGCCCGCATCCGGGTGCAGCTTTCGGCCGCGCACTCAGCCGACGACGTCGAAGCGTGCGTTCAGGCCTTCGTTGCCAGCCGCGCGGAAGTGGCTGCCTGACCCGGGCACCGATCACTGGCAGCCGTTTCTGGAGCAACTCTGCAAGGATGGAACGCATGGCAGCACATTACGATGTCCTGATCGTGGGCGGCGGCATTGCCGGACTGTCCCTGGCGTCCGCGCTGGCGGGGAAATGCAGCGTGGCGCTGGTGGAGGCCGAGCAGGAGCTGGCCTACCACACGTCCTCCCGGTCGGCCCGGCAGCTCATCCCCAGTTACGGCCCGCCCGTGGTTCAGGAGCTCACCGCCAGGACACTCGAGCTGATCGCCGCCCGCGACGCCGAGCTGCCGGAGCCGGTCCTCACTTCGCGGAGCTTCATGCTGATCGGCAGCGAGGCCGGCGTCGCGGCGGAAGCCAGCGGCTCCATGAAGCCCATCACCCATGCCGAAGCGCTGGAGCTCTGTCCGGCGCTGGTTCCGGAGTCGTTTGCCGCTGCAGGCCTGGACACCGGATCGTTCGGTTCCAATGCACCGCTGCTGCTGGAGGACCACCGGGAGCGGGCAGTGGCCGCCGGGGCCGATATCTATACCGGCGCCGGGGTCCATTCCGCGCAGCGGCTCGGGTCCGGCTGGGAAGTGGGTGCCGGCACGGAAGCCTTCCAGGCGGGGGTGCTGGTCAACGCGGCCGGAGCCTGGGCCGACGAGCTGGCCGTCATCAGCGGGGTGGAGAAGCTGGGCCTGCAGCCGTACCGGCGCACCGCGGCGATTGCCGCCGTCGAACGTCCCCTGCCTGAGGGGAGCCCCATGGTGGCAGCCGCGAACAACACGTTCTACTTCCGGCGGGAGGGGAACGATGTCCTGATCTCGCCGTCGGAGGCGGTGCCCAGCGGCCCCGAGGATGCCCGGCCCAGGCCGGGCGACGTCGAACGCCTGGTGGATCTGCTGAACACCGTGACAACCCTCGGCATCACGGGGGTGCGCAGGGCCTGGACCGGGCTCCGCACGGAAGCGGCCGACGGGGTTCCGGTGGCGGGCTTCGACGCCGAGGCGCCGGGCTTCTACTGGCTCGCCGGACAGGGCGGCTACGGGTTCCAAACCTCCTCGGCCATGGCCGAACTGGCGGCGGAGCAGATCCTTGCCGGCCAGGACGGGACCGATGGGACAGTTCCGGTATCCCGGACAGCGCAGGCGCTGGCAGCCACGCGGTGGTCCATCCGGCGCTGAACAATGGTTGCATGAGCACCCTGATCACCAACATTGCCGAACTGATGACCCAGGACCTGGAACACCGGGTCCTGAAAGACGCGGCGGTAGTGATCGAGGGGGAGCGCATCGCCTGGATCGGGGCGGCCGCCGAAGCGCCTGCAGCCGACGACGCCGTTGATGCCGGCGGGCGGGCCGTCCTTCCCGGCTGGGTGGATTCGCACACCCACCTGCTGTTTGCCGGTGACCGGACGGCTGAGTTCGAGGCGCGCATGGCGGGGGAGCAGTACGCTGCCGGCGGCATCGCCGTCACCATGAACGCCACCCGCGCCACGTCGGACTTCGACCTCACCCGCCTGGCAATGGGCAGGGTGGCGGAAGCGGTCTCCCAGGGGACCACCTACCTCGAGACGAAGACGGGCTACGGGCTGGACGTGGAGCATGAGGCCCGCAGCGCACGGATTGCCTCCACGGCTGCGGACCAGGTGACCTACCTCGGCGCCCACCTGGTTCCCGCAGGCCAGGATCCGGAGGCCTACACGGACCTGGTGTGCGGCCCCATGCTGGCTGCCGTCCGCCCTTTTGTACAGTGGGCGGACGTGTTCTGCGAGGAGGGAGCCTTCACGGCGGAACAGTCCCGCAGGGTTCTGCTGGCCTGCCGGGACGCCGGCCTGGGGCTGCGCGTGCACGGGAACCAGCTCGGTGAGGGCCCCGGGGTCCAGCTGGCCGTGGAGCTAAGGGCAGCCAGCGTGGACCATGTGAACTACCTTTCCGCCGGCGACGTCGAGGCCCTGGCCGGAACCTGGTCCGGCTGGGACGCAGCCCGTGGAACCGGGGAACGGGGCACGGTGGCCACCTGCCTGCCTGCCTGCGACCTTTCCACCCGCCAGCCGCTGGCCCCGGCGCGCGCACTGCTGGATGCAGGCGTCCAGGTGGCGCTCGCCTCCAACTGCAACCCGGGCACGTCCTACACAAGTTCCATGGCGTTCTGCGTTTCCACGGCTGTCCTGCAGATGCACCTCAGCGTGCACGAGGCGGTACGGGCGGCCACCTACGGCGGCGCGCTGGCGTTGCACAAGGAAGCCGGGAAGGACGCCGACGGCGAACGCGCGGTGGGCTCAATCGCCGTCGGCCACCGTGCGGACCTGCACGTGCTCAACGCGCCCTCGGCCACGCACCTCGCCTACCGTCCCGGCATGCCGTTGACGTACGCTGTCTGGCGGGCCGGAGTGCGGGAGCGGTAGGCCGCGAAGGGCTTAGTGACGTTAGATGATCATTTCGCGTCTGTTATGATCAGAAAACGTCACCCGAAGCGGTGGCTGTTGTATTGAGAGGCCCTGCATGACCCGCACCGACCGACTGACCGCCATTCTCGACCTGCTGGCCAAGACCGGGCAGGTGGAAGTCGACGAGATCGTCAGCACGCTCGGGGTATCGCCGGCAACGGCACGGCGGGACTTGGACAGCCTGGCCAAGCGCCGGCTCCTCACCCGTACCCGCGGCGGAGCTACCACCGGTGCCCTGGCCTACGACCTTCCAGGCCGCTACAACCGCGACGACCACGCCGAGGCCAAGGAACAGATCGCCCAAGCCGCCTCCGCCCTGATCCGGCCCGGTGCAGTGATTGGGCTGTGCGGCGGCACCACCAGCACAGCCCTCGCCCAGATCCTCGCGACCCGCGAGGACCTGAACGCACCGTCCAACCAGCCCACCCTGACAGTGGTTACCAACGCCATCAACATCGCAGGCCAGCTGGCCGTGCGGCCCAACATCAAGGTGATGGTCACCGGCGGCATCCTCAATCCGCGGTCCTACGAACTGGTGGGGCCGTACACGGACATCATCATGCAGAAGGTTGTGCTGGACATCGCCTTCATCGGCGTCAACGGCATCGATCCGGAGGTGGGTCCCACCAATACTGGTGAGGGCGAGGCCTCGGTCAACGCCCTGCTGGCCAGCAGGGCACGGGTGTCCTACGTCATCGCCGACTCCTCCAAGGTGGGGGTGCGTGCCTTTGCCACCATGGACGGCTACCACTTCACCCGGCTGATTACGGATGCGGGCATCTCCCCGAAGGACAAGGCTGCCTTTGAAGCCAACGGCACGGAAGTCATCGTGGCACCTGCCTAACCGCCCGGCCTGGGCGTGCCGGGCAGTGGCGATCGGGGTTTAGGCAATCAGCCACGATCCAGAAACTGCAGGCAAGATGGGTACATGCTGGTTCCCTCCCGCCGTCGTCTGAAGCTCGAAGTCTGGATTGTCCTGGGCCTCTCCCTTGGCCAGTCCGCCGTGTACTCCGTGGTGCAGCTGCTGGACAAGATGACCCGGGCTCCGCTGGCCGAGGGAACTTCCACACTCAACCGCTCCCAGAGCACCCGCGAGTATTTCGACCTGACGTACCAGCTGTTGGACATCATCTTCGCCCTGGTGCCGGTGCTGCTGGTGATCTACTTCCTGACGGACCAGCGGCAGGCGGCAACGGCCGACGGCGGCAATCCTGGCTCTGCGTTCCGGAAGTTGGGCTTCGATTTCGTCCGGCCTGGCAAGGACCTGCTGCAGGGGTTGGGGCTCGCGGCCCTGATAGGGATTCCCTCCCTGGGCCTTTACGCCGCGGGCAGGACGCTGGGCATCACTACTGCCATCATCCCCAGCGCGCTGGACGCCTACTGGTGGACCGTGCCGGTCCTGATCCTGTCCGCCCTCCGGCATGCGGTGGTGGAGGAGGTCATCGTGGTGGGGTACCTGATGAACCGTTTCGGCAAGTTCGGCTGGAGCATCCCGCTGTCCATCGCGGCGAGTTCGTTTCTCCGCGGCACCTATCACCTGTACCAGGGATTCGGTCCCTTTATTGGCAATGTGGTGATGGGCATCGTCTTTGCCTGGCTGTACACCCGGACCAAGCGGGTCATGCCCCTTGTCATTGCCCACGCGCTTCTGGACATCGTGGCATTTGTCGGATTCAGCCTCTTCGGCAGGGCCGTGGGGCTGGGGTAACAGCTACGTGTGGAGCAGGGCCGGGTTGCTCTGTGCCCAATAGCTCAGGGCCGGGTCGCTGAGGGCCTGGTGGCCGAGGGCCAAATCGCTGACGGACAGGTCCTTTTGTGGGTCGGGTGGCAGAACGACGGGCATGGCGTAGAAGTCGTCCCACATGGGGTCGTAAGGCGCGATGTCGTCAGCGTCGATGAGGTTGTCGTCCACGGGTTCTTCACATGGTGGTTCGGCGCAGGCTTGTTCGCTCCAGGGCGGTGCTGATTCCAGCCATTCCGGCGGGAGCCATCCATGGGCAGTGGAGAGGTCCGCTCCAGTTTGTTCCTGGAGGTGCGGCACGGTATTCAGTTCCTGAACCAGTCCGTTGTCTGGCCAGATGGTTGGTTCCCGGTCGGGTTGTTCGGCAAGGTATGTGCGGCCGGTGGGTGAGGTCCAGCCGGGTGGTTCGTTTTGCGTTGCTTCCGTAGGCTTCCAGCCGCTGTTGTGTTTGAGCCGGTGGTGTTTTGGGCAGAGTTGTGCCAGGTTGCTGAGCCCGGTGGTGCCACCGTGCTCCCACGCTTGGAGGTGGTCTGCTTCGTTGTCGAGCGAATGGTTGTTACAGCCGGGGAAGGTGCATTTGCCGTCGCGGAGGCGGAGGGCCTGCCGCATGGCTCTGGTGAGCCGGTAGCTGGTGCGGCCGATTTCCAAGGGTGTTCCGTCGGCGGGGTCGACGAGGACACGGTAGAACGAGTCGGCTCCGTCGGCGACGAGTTTCCGGGCCATGGACGCGGGGACCGGGCCGTAGCCGTCGAGGATCGCGGGTTCGTCGGTCAGGCCGGTCAGGGCGAACACGGGGACGGTGACCAGCACGTCGGCCCGGGGTGTCGGGACTTTCCCGGCCTCGGGGCTCGTTTCGCCAGCGGTTGTTCCGTCCAGGCCGGCTCCATACCCTCCGATAACGCCGGTAAGCGTCTGATCATCGGCACTCAAGTCCGCAGCCGATTCGTCGGAGCCGACAAGTGTGGCGAGCCCGATGAATGCATCGGGGATCTGTTCCTCCATGACAGCCTGTTCCTGCGAACCGGTGCCGGGTTGGTTGCTGTTGCCGCTGGCCGTGCTGCCTGCGGAAGGGTCTGTGGTGTGGGCGAGGAGGCGGCGGGCGAACTCGTCAGCCTTGATTTGGGGAAGGGTCCGGGTTTCGTTGGGTCCTTGCAGGCCGCGGGCGGTGGCGGTGTTTTTGTTCCAGATTGCAGTGGCGGAGTCGGCGGGGAGGTAGGCGGAGATCCAGGCCATGCCGTCACGGTCCCGGTGGAACTCGACCCGCCGGTCGGCCACGGATTTGGCGTGGCGTTTTTCGATGGAGTCGGGGTGGTGGCGTTCGCGCCAGGCGCGGACCCTGGCCCGGAGCCGGGACGGTACGAGGGCGGTGGCGGGGCAGCCCCGGGCCGGGTTCGGTGCGTCCGGGTCCAGGAAGTGGTCCGCGAGTGCCACGGCGGCGGTACGGTGCAGGGCCTCTGTTTCGTCAGCGATGATCTTGGCGCCCTGCCAGGACAACGCACCCGAAGACAGCTTCCCGTAGACGGAGGGCAGGAAGCAGACCCGCCGGGCCTGGGTGATGAACGCCCCCGAAGCCCCGGCGCTGATGGTCAGGATCCCCGCGATTTCTTCCACTGCCGATATTTCCGCGTAGGTGCGGTCGTGGGTGGAGGCGTTGGGCGGGGTCATGGCCTGCTGCAGATCAATGCACTCGGCGGCGTCCCTGGCCTTGAGCGCGGCGACCTGAGCCTCGAGTCGCGATTCCAGGGCGAGCCGGTCCAGCCGGATCCGGTACAGCCGGTCCAAAGGATCAACCCCAGCGCCTCCGTCAGACTCCGAAGCAGCCGCAAGGGCTTCTTCTTCAAGGAACAGCGCGTTGATGGCAGCCGTGGTGGCATAAACACTCTCCATCGGTGCTGCTACGACCGCGCCATTTCCCATACAAGAATCATCACCGGAGGCACTGACATTTTGAGCGACTGCGGCCCAGAGCCTTGAGCCCCGGGGAAAAACCCGCGGTTAAAGCAACTTCGGCCGCCATCGGGAGGTGACGCCGTTGTCACATCCTGATGGCGGCCGAAGTCCGCTAGGGCCGTAACGCCCGGTCAAAGGAAGGTCAGATGGTGACCGCTCCGTTTTGGGTTTCGAAGGTGACTGAGAGGATGCCGGGCGTACCATGCGGGGCAACCCACTCAACTGCTACATCCTCCAGCGGCTTTTCCACCGGTTCGCCCAGCCATTCGGTGACCCGGGAGGCCGAGCCTGCGATGGTCAGGCAGCTCATCTTGATGTTGCTCTCGTAGGCGTTGGACGGGTGGAGCGACGGATCGCCCTCCCACTTCAGCATGTAGGGCACCTGGGGATCGGCGATGAGGCCCAGGATTCCAATCTGCTTCCACACCAGCTCGCGGCCGTCGGGAAACTTGCGGTTGCCGTTGACGGCAGCCCGTCCCAGGCGTGCCTCGAACGGAGCAAGGTCGTCAACTTCGACACACCAGCCCATCCAGCCGCCGCCGGCCGCGGAGCGGGCCCGGACGGCCTGTCCGAAGGGAGCCTTGTCCGACGCAGGGTGGTCCAGGACCTCCACGACCTCAAGGTATTTGTGTCCCGCGAGCGGGATGATCATATTCCGGGTACCGAACCGCGGGTGTACCCCGCCCTTCACTGCCTCAACGCCGAGGGCAGAAGAAATACGTTCGGTGGTGGCCGCGAGGCCATCGTGTTCACAGGCGTAAGAGACGTGATCCATGCGCATGCCATCATCTTGGCACTTTGTGATCGGGCTCTCAGCTAAGGATACCCTTACTGGGATTTTCCGATTTCAGCACCCTCGAAACCTGCTCCATGGTAGGAACACGGGACCATGTTCGTCACAATGCTGTTCGCCCGGCCGGCCACATTCCTACACTGGGCTCAGGTCATGAGTGCCAGCAACAGCCCCGGCTCGCTGGCCGGCAACCCTCCATCCGCGGCGGGGTGCCCCGGGTGAGGACCTGGCTGTCCGGCAATAAGGCCGGGTGGCAAGCGCGGCCCGTGGTGCTTCCAGCATGCCGGGCCCAATCAAAGGAGCCTTGAATGTCCAACGGATGGTCCTTCGAAACCCGCCAGATCCACGCCGGCCAGGAACCGGATGCTGCCACCGGCGCCCGCGCCCTGCCCATTTACCAGACCACCTCCTTCGTCTTTCCCAGCGCCGAGAGCGCTGCCAACCGCTTCGCCCTCGGCGAGCTTGCCCCGATCTACACGCGCATCGGCAACCCCACCCAGGATGCCGTTGAGCAGAGGATTGCGAGCCTTGAAGGAGGCCTGGCCGCGCTCCTCCTCAGCTCGGGGCAGGCGGCAGAGACATTCGCCGTCCTGAACATCGCCGAGGCCGGCGACCACATCGTGGCCAGCCCCAGCCTCTACGGCGGCACTTACAACCTGTTCGCCCACACCCTGAAGAAGTTCGGCATCTCGGTGACCTTCGTGGCGGACCCGGACAACCTGGACCACTGGCGCGAGGCGGTCCAGCCCAACACCAAGCTCTTCTTTGCCGAAGTGGTGTCCAACCCGCGGCAGGACGTGCTGGACATCGAGGGCGTCTCCCGCACCGCCCACGAGGCCGGCGTGCCCCTGATCGTGGACAACACGCTGTCCACGCCATACCTGATCCGGCCGCTGGAATGGGGCGCGGACATCGTGGTCCACTCGGCCACCAAGTACCTGGGCGGCCACGGCGCCGCGATCGCCGGCGTCATCGTCGATTCGGGCAAGTTCGACTTCAGCAAGGACCCCGAACGCTTCCCCGGCTTCAACACCCCGGACCCCACCTACAACGGCCTGGTATACGGCCGCGACCTGGGCGAGGGCGGGGCGCTGGGGGCCAACCTGTCCTACATCCTCAAGGCCCGGGTCCAGCTCCTGCGCGACCTCGGTTCCGCCGTTTCGCCTTTCAACGCCTTCCTGATCTCGCAGGGCCTGGAGACCCTGAGCCTGCGCGTGGAGCGCCATGTGGCCAACGCCGGGGAGGTGGCGCGGTGGCTGGAAGCAAGGGACGACGTCGAATCCGTCGCCTACGCCGGGCTGCCCTCCAGCCCCTGGTACGAGCGCGGCCGCAAGTACGGGCCCAGGGGCACCGGCGCCATTGTCGCCTTCAACCTGGCCGGCGGTGCCGAGGCGGGCAAGCGCTTCGTGGACGCACTGGAGCTGCACTCGCACGTGGCCAACATCGGGGACGTCCGCTCGCTGGTCATCCACCCGGCGTCGACCACCCACAGCCAGCTGTCACCGGAGCAGCAGGCGGCGGCCGGCGTCGCTCCGGGACTGGTCCGCCTCTCCGTCGGCCTGGAGCACATCGACGATATCCTCGCCGACCTTGAAGCCGGGTTCCGTGCCGCCAAGGAGGCGCAGGGCGCCTGAGCGGACGGTCCGGGGACCAGGGCCCGACGGCGGGTGGCCGGCCTGCGTGCGCAAAGCCGGGGAAGTCACAACCAGTCACACTCTTGGCCCGGGCCGGGTGGTGTTTCGTACACTCGAACCAGGTCATGAGTGCCAGTGACAGCCCCGGCTTGCTGGCCGGCAACCCTCCTTCCGCGGTGGGGTGCCCCGGGTGAAGACCTGGCCTGCCGGTCATTCCGCCGGTGGGCAAGCGCGTAGAAGAGGTCTTGCCATGACGGTTACCGTCACCCCCACCACCGTTCCCGAGCACGGAATTGTCCGCTACGCCTCCATCGGGGGCCTGGAACTGGAAGCCGGCGGCTACCTGCCGGACGTCACACTCGCCTACGAAACGTGGGGCACGCTCAACGCCGACGGCAGCAATGCCATCCTCATCGAGCACGCCCTGACCGGCAGCACCCATGTCACCCGCGGCGACAGCGACGAACCCGGCTGGTGGGAACAGCTCGCCGGCCCCGGTGCCCCCGTGGACACGGACCGGTTCTTCGTGGTGTCCATCAACATTGTGGGCGGCTGCTACGGGTCCACCGGGCCGTCGTCGCCCGCCCCGGACGGGACACCCTGGGGTTCCCGCTTCCCCCTGGTGACACTGCGGGACAGCACCGTGGCCGAAGCCCGGCTGGCAGACCAGCTCGGCATCGGCAGCTGGTACGCAGTCCTTGGGGGTTCCCTGGGCGGTGCCCGCGCCCTGGAATGGGCCATCACCTACCCGGAGCGGGTGCAGCGCTGCGCCGTGATTTCCGTGGGCGCCGCCAGCACGGCAGAGCAAATCGCGTTTGCCCAGGCGCAGACCCTTGCCATCCGCCAGGACCCCAACTTCAACGGCGGCGACTACTACGGTGGCCCCTTCCCCGAGGAAGGCCTGGCCTTGGCGCGGCGCATCGCGCACATCACCTACCGCTCCGCCGCCGAGCTGGAGGGCAGGTTCGGCCGGGAGCCCCAGGCCCCGGAATCACCGCTGCAGGCTGACTGCCTGTCGGGCCGCGGCCGCTACCAGGTGGAGAGCTACCTGGACCACCAGGGCAACAAGCTGGTCCAGCGCTTCGACGCCAACAGCTACATCGCCATCACCGAAGCGCTGATGAGCCACGACGTCTGCAGGGAACGCGGAACGCTGGCCGAGACGCTGGCCCGTTCCGAAGCCCGGTTCTTCATCGCTGCAGTCGACTCGGACCGGCTCTACTTCCCGTCCCAGTCGCGGGAGCTGGCGCGCGCACTGCCCGGGGACGTGGGCGTGCATCTGATCCAGGCGCCGATCGGCCACGACGGCTTCCTGACGGAAATTGGGCAGCTCGGGGACCAGCTCCGCGAGCACCTCCTGCCCTGAACCTCTGCCCAGCCCGGGGTTCCCGCCAGGCTGCCGTGCTGGATGTGCATTTTTGCAGATGCTTCCTGCAGTATTCGGTGTTGAGCTCAGCGCGTCACCAGACAATACTCGTGTGAACCTGCAGTTTTGTGGTGCTCGCCACAAAACCGCTGTCCGATCCCCATTGTGGTGTCGACGGAGACGCCAAAGGAGTTCACTCATGAGTACGGAACACTCCGCCGCACGGCGGCTCGAGGAAACCGATGTTAAGGCCTCAGGGCTGAAGAAAGTCGTCACGGCCTCGATGGCCGGCACGGTGGTCGAATGGTACGAGTTCTTCCTCTACGCATCTGCCGCCACACTGGTGTTCGGCAAAACGTTCTTCCCCAACTCTGGCACGGAACTGGACGGCATCATTGCCGCATTCGTCACCTACGCCGTAGGCTTCGTGGCCCGCCCCATCGGCGGCATCGTCTTTGGCCACTTCGGTGACAAGTTCGGCCGCAAGCAGCTCCTGCAGCTGAGCATCATCCTGGTGGGTGTGGCCACCTTCCTCATGGGCTGCCTGCCCACCTTCGCGCAGATCGGCTACTGGGCTCCTGCCCTCCTGGTGTTCCTGCGCTTCGTGCAGGGCTTCGCCGTCGGCGGTGAGTGGGGTGGCGCCGTGCTGCTGGTGGCAGAGCACAGCCCCAACAAGTCCCGCGGGTTCTGGTCCAGCTGGCCGCAGTCCGCTGTTCCAATGGGCAACCTGCTGGCCACGGGCGTACTGTTCACCCTGTCCTCGACCCTGTCCCAGGAAGCCTTCCTCGGCTGGGGCTGGCGCGTGGCGTTCTGGCTGTCCGCCGTCATCGTCATCGTCGGCTACTACATCCGCACCAAGGTCCAGGACGCTCCGATCTTCATCGAAGCCAGGAAGGAAGTCACCGCGGAAAAGAAGGGCTACGGTGTTGCCGAAGTCTTCCGCCGCTACCCCCGCGGCGTCTTCACCGCCATGGGGCTCCGGTTCGCCGAAAACATCCTCTACTACCTGGTGGTCACGTTCTCCATCACGTACCTGAAAGTGGTTGTCCAGACGGACACTTCACGGATCCTGCTCCTGCTGCTGGTGGCGCACTTCATCCATTTCTGCGCCGTCCCGCTGGTCGGCAAGCTCTCCGATGCCTTCGGCCGGCGGCCCGTCTACATGGCGGGCGCCATCCTCGGCGGAACCTGGGGCTTCTTCGCCTTCCCCATGATGGACACAGCCAATGACATGGTCATCCTGGCCGCCATCACCATCGGGCTGCTCTTCCACGCGTTGATGTACGCGGGCCAGCCGTCCATCATGGCCGAGATGTTCCCCACCCGGATGCGCTACTCCGGCGTGTCCCTGGGCTACCAGGTGACCTCGATCGTTGCCGGCTCGCTGGCGCCGATCATCGCCACCGCCCTGCTGGGCAGCTTCAATTCATCCCTTCCGGTGGCCCTCTACCTCCTGGCCGCCTGCATCGTGACGGCGGTGTCCGTGCTCTTCCTCAAGGAGACCAGGGGCATCTCACTGCATGACGTCGACGCCGCGGATGCCAAGGGCACCGCAGACCTCCTGGCTGCCAGCAAGAAGTAGCACGCAGCCAGTCACCACAGGCAAGGCAGCTGCCCGGACCCGGATTCCGGGTCCGGGCAGCCGCATGACCACCACCCCCAACCACACCAAGGAACCCTCATGCGAGCCGCTGTCCTTTACAACACCGTTCCTGCGGGAACCCGTTACTCCGACGCCTGCCCCCTGACGGTGGAGGAGCTGGAACGGCCCGAACCACGGGCAGGCGAGCTGGGGATTTCCATCACCTACTCAAGCTTGTGCCACTCCGACCTCTCCGTGGTGGACGGTTCGCGCGTCCGGCCCCTGCCGATGGCGCTGGGGCATGAAGCGGTGGGCAGGGTGGTCTCGGTGGGCAGCGGAGTCACCGGTGTCTCCGAGGGCGACCACGTGGTGCTGGTCTTCGTTCCAAGCTGCGGGGACTGCCGCGCCTGCCGGGCAGGCCGGCCCGCCCTGTGTCACCGTGCCGCCGAAGCCAACGGGTCCGGCGACCTCCTGCACGGTGAGGCCGTGCTGCGGACCCGGTCAGGGGAGCGCATCAACCACCACCTTGGCGTGTCGGCCTTCGCAGACTATGCGGTGGTTGCGCGCGAATCGGTCGTGGTGATCGACGACGACGTCCCGGACACAGTTGCCGCGATGTTCGGCTGCGCGGTGCTGACGGGCATGGGCGCGGTCTTCAATACCGCAAAGGTCGACGGCGGGGAGTCGGTAGCCGTGTTTGGCCTCGGCGCCGTCGGCCTGTCGGCAGTCATGGCAGCCCGCATCGCCGGTGCGGGCTCGATCATCGCCATTGATCCAAACAGGGACAAGCACCAGCTGGCCCTGGACTGCGGTGCCAGCGCTGCCGGTACCCCAGAGGACGCTGCAAGGTTGATTGCAGATGCCGCCGGTGACGGCGTGGATGTTGCCGTGGAGGCAGTGGGCTCCGCCCGTGTCATCGCCTCCTGCCTTGAGCTGGTGACCAGGGGCGGCGCCGTGGTTTCGGTGGGCCTGCCGCATCCGTCCGCGGAACTGGCCGTCCCGGCGCTCCAGTTTGCGGGTGCGGGCAAGCGGCTGCTCGGCTCGTACATGGGCGACGCCGTCCCCGACCGGGACATCCCGCGCTATCTCGGCTACTGGCGGGACGGCCGGCTGCCGGTGGAACTGCTGCATTCGGACACGCGCCCGCTCGCCGAGATCAATGAGGGCCTGGACGCCCTGGCGGCCGGGAAGGTGGTCCGCCGGCTGTTCCGCCCCTGAATGCTGCCGCCCTCGGCAGGCTCAGGCGGCCAGCAGGTCCTGCCGGGCCGCCACTTCTTCCTTGAGCGCGGCTATGACCGCCTGGACGCGCCCCGACCGCATCGACTCCGGCCGCGCCACTGCCCAGATGGGAAGCTGGCGCTCGAAATCGTGCGGAAGGACGGGGACGAAACCGGGGTCGCGGGCCACCATGAAGTTAGGAAGCAGCCCGATGCCCGCGCCCCTGCGTACAGCCTCCACCTGGGCGAAGATGCTCGTGGCCTGGAAGCTGGATTTCGGCGTGGGCAGCTGCGAGGACCGGTGGCCGAGTTCCGCCACCTGGAGGGCGGATTCGACGTAGGACACGAAGCCGTGCTGCCCCACGCCGTCGGGCGTTTCCGGCAGTCCGCGCTGGGCTGCATAGGCGGCGCTGGCGTAAAGCCGGAGGCAGTAGTTGGTAAGGAAAATCGTCTGGGCATTGTTGACGTCGGCTCCGCCCACCACCACTTCCAGGTCAACTCCGGACCGGTTGCGGCTGACCTTGCGGGTTGCGCTGAGCATCTCGATATTCAGCAGGGGATGGCGCTGCTGGAGGCGTACCAGCGCCGGAGCCACGAATTCGGCGCCGAAACCGTCCGACGTGCTGATCCGGACCATGCCGGACAGGGCATCGCGTTCCTGGCCGATGGTGCCCGCAAGCGAGCCCAGCGTTTCCTCGATGGCCTCGGCGGCCGCCACTGCGGAGGCGCCAAGTTCGGTCAGCTCCCAGCCATGCGGGCTGCGTTCCAGCGTCCTGCCGCCCAGCTGCCGGTCCAGTGCCAGGATGCGGCGGGAAATGGTGGTGTGCGTGGTTCCCAGGCTCTCGGCGACGGCGTTGAACCGCCCCAGCCGTGCCACGGTCAGGAGAATCAGCAGGTCGTCTGGGCTGGGAAGCCGGGCCACTGGTGCAACCTTCCGTCAATGTGCATCAGTGCACATGCTGTCTGTGATTTTTCCCCTTGATTGCACTCTAACAGCATGTGACCGTTGTCACTGGATGGTCCGGCCATGGCGGCCGGCCACAGAGCAAAGGAGCCCGGGCGATGGCAGTAATCGGATGGATTGGGCTGGGGAACATGGGCGGGTCCATGTCCGTGAACCTGGCCAAGGCCGGACATGAGGTGCGCGGCTTCGACCTCAACGCGGCAGCCCTTGCCGCCGCGGAGGCCGGCGGGGTCAAGCCCGCCGGCAGCATTGCCGAAGCAGTGGAGGGAGCCGACGCCGTCTTCACCATGCTCCCCAAGGGCGAGCATGCCAGGGCCGTGTACCTGGGCCCGGAAGGAGTGCTGGCCTCCGCAGATACCAGCACCCTGCTGGTTGATTCCTCCACCATAGACATCGCCTCCGCGCAGGAACTGCACGACGCCGCTGCTGCCGCCGGCTTCCGCTTCGTTGACGCGCCGGTTTCGGGCGGCATGAGCGGGGCGAAGGCCGGGACGCTGACCTTCATGGTGGGCGGGGAGCCGGGAGCGGTGGCGGACGCCACGGAGTACATCCGTCCGATGGCCGCCAACATCATTCCCACCGGCGGCGCCACCACGGGCCAGGCAGCCAAGATCTGCAACAACCTCATGCTGTTCATCAACCTCGCCTCAACGGCTGAGGGCGCCGTGCTGGCAGATCGGCTTGGCCTCGACAAGCAGGTATTTTGGGACATCGCCTCGGTCTCGTCGGGGGACAGCTGGGCGCTGCGAACCTGGTACCCGGTCCCGGGCGTGGTGGAGACCGCCGCTTCGAACAACGAATTTGCGCCCACGTTCACTACGGAACTGGCCAACAAGGACATTGGGCTGGCCCTCAGCGCCGCCGAGGACACCGGCACCCCGCTGGAGATCGGCAGGCACGTGCAGCAGCTGTTCCAGCGCCTGGTCGACGCGGGGGAAGCCGGCAAGGACTGCTCCATGATCATCAAGCTGGTGGACGGCTCGCTCCGCACCGCTGACTAACACCCCCGCACCCATACCATTCCGAAAGAGGTATCCATGCAGACCATTCCGAAAGAGGTATCCATGCAGACCATTCCCCACATCATCAATGGACAGCGGGTCACCGAGGCAGAACGCTTTGGCCCCGTCTTCAACCCTGCCACCGGCGAACAGGAAAAACAGGTGGTGCTCGCGTCCGGCGCCCGGGTGGAGGAAGCCATTGCGGCAGCAAAGGCGGCACTCCCGGGCTGGCGGGCCACCAGCCTCGCCAGGCGCAGCGGTATCTTCTTCAAAGTCCGCGACATCCTGGCCCGGCGCAAGCCGGAGCTGGCGGCAATCCTTACCAGCGAACACGGCAAGGTGCTCTCCGACGCTGAAGGCGAAATCTCCCGCGGCCTGGAGAACATCGAGTTCGCCACGGGGCTGAGCCACATGCTCAAGGGCGAGCACTCCGAGCAGGTCTCGGGCGGTGTGGACGTTCATTCCGTCCGCCAGCCCGTGGGCGTGGTTGCCTGCATCACCCCGTTCAACTTCCCCGCGATGGTTCCGCTGTGGATGATCGGCAGTGCGCTCGCCTGCGGCAACACGGTCCTGCTCAAACCGAGCGAGAAGGACCCCTCATCTGCCGTTTTCATCGCAGAGGTCTTCGCGGAGGCAGGCTTGCCTCCCGGGGTATTGAACGTGGTCCAGGGCGACAAGGAAGCGGTGGACGTGTTGCTGGAGCACCGGGATGTCAAAGCCGTCAGCTTCGTCGGTTCCACGCCCATTGCCCAGTCCATCTACAAGCGCGCCGCGGATCACGGCAAGCGTGTCCAGGCGCTGGGCGGAGCCAAGAACCACATGGTGGTCCTGCCCGACGCCGACCTGGACATGGCGGCTGATGCTGCGGTGTCCGCCGCCTATGGCTCGGCCGGCGAACGGTGCATGGCTGTCAGCGTCCTGGTGGCGGTGGGCAACATCGCCGATGACCTCGTGGCAGCCATCAAACGCCGGATGGCGGACCTGAAGATCGGCCCCGGGACGGATCCGTCCTCCCAGATGGGGCCGTTGATCACGGCCGAACATCGCGACCGGGTGGCGTCCTATGTGGCCGGAGCGGAAAGCGAAGGCGCCAGCGTGGTGGTGGACGGGCGGGAGCAGCGATTCGCCTCGGACGGCTTCTTCCTCGGCGTCAGCCTGATAGACCACGTCAAGCCGGGCATGAAGGTCTACGACGACGAGATCTTCGGCCCCGTCCTGTCCGTGGTCCGGGCGGAGAGCTACAGCGACGCCGTGCGGCTGGTCAATGAGAACGAGTTCGGCAACGGTGCCGCCATCTTCACACGCGACGGCGGTGCGGCGCGGCAGTTCGAGTTCGACGTTGAGGCGGGAATGGTAGGCGTCAACGTGCCAATCCCCGTACCCGTGGGCACCTTCTCGTTCGGCGGCTGGAAAAACTCCCTGTTCGGAGACACCCACATGTACGGTCCGGACAGCATCCGCTTCTACACCCGCGGAAAGGTGGTGACCACCAGGTGGCCCGACCCGTCCACCTCGGTGATCGATCTCGGATTCCCGCAGGTGGACTGACCCCTAGCCGTTCATGATCTCGCCGCGGCGGGCCATGTACTCCTCCATGGACAGTTCGCCGTTGCTGTACTGCTGGTCCAGTTCCGCCAGCTTGCGGGCCCGGAATCCCTGCGGTGCCGACGGCGGCGGGGGAGTGGCGGGCGCGGAAGGCTGTTCAGGGGCGGGGTGCCCGGCAGGCTGCTGCCCGCCCTGCTGCTGGAACGGCGGTTCCTGCGGGGCCCAGTTGCCGTTGCCCATGGGCGGCACCGGCGGCTGGCCGTACTGGTTGGGCAGCGGGTGAGGGTCATCCAGGGGCTGCGGGTTGTCGAGGGGCTGCGGCCGGTCCAACTGGCGGAACCCGCCCGCAAAGTAGTCCTGCTGGGTATAGCCGTCACGGGGCTGCTTGCTCTGCGGACCGGTGGAACCGGGAAACTGTCCTGAACCTGGAAACTGCCCTGCGCCGGGGAACTGTTCGGGGTAGCGGCCGGGGAAGCTTTGGTCGTAGTTCCGGCGGGCCACCGATTTCCGGTACATCCGCATGGCCACCGGGATCAGGAGTGACAGGATGATGATCCAGAAAAACATGTTGCTCACGGTGCTGCGCCTCTCATGTGTGTCCTTCAAGTTTAGTCCCGGACGGTACCCGGATGGCCGGGAGTCCGATGAAGGCGGCGTACCGGTCCACGGCTTCCTGGACTGCGGCGGCCAGCGGCGATCCCGGGGTGGCGCTGACAGGATCATGCAGGCGGATATCCAGTTCGCAGCGGTCCGGAAGCAGTCTGTGCCGCCACGAGCCTGCCATCCGGCCGTCCAGCAGCACCACGTGGATGGGCTCGCCGGCCAAGGGAAGGGCAGGGGCGCCGCCGCCCATATAGTGCCGGGTGGCGAAGTAGCCCATGATGTATTCGTCGTAGCACTGGACCAGGTCGATCCACGGTGCCGGAGCCGGTGTACCGCCGGCCTGAGTCCCTGGATGCGCACCGGCGGCCGCGAAATAGTGCTCGACGCCGTCAATCACCGTGGCGGCCAGCGCTTCGGGCCGTGCCTCCCTGGCCAGCCGCACCCCCTTCCGGACGTCCGTCACCGTCAGTCCCGACCACCCGGCGCAGTCCTTGGCCGTGGCAGGGCCCCGGCTGGTGAAATAGCGGCACGCGAGTTCAGCCAGGGCTTCCTCCCGGGCCGGTGCCGGCTGCGGACCGGGAGGAACCCGCTCGTCAAAGAGCGCATAGGTCTGTTTGAGCGCCCCGCCGCGGCTGCGGACAGGCGTGCCGCTGGCCAAAACGCCACTGACCTCGGCGTGCATGATGATGTAGGCAAGCCGCAGCCCATTGGCCTCGAAGCCGGCCGTCTGCAGCTTTCCGGCGAGTTGCTCACGGGTCAGGTGGTTGCCGCCCGCGACAGCGCTGGCCAGCACCTCGCCTGTCCGCCTGGCCGTGGCGGCGTCGATCCCGGTGCGCCGGTACGTCAGTGCGTTGAGTTGGTGGAGCCGCGGGGCGGAAAGGGCCGAAAGCCAGCGCAGGTCCTCGCGGTGGACGAAATGCCAGGTGGGCCGAAGGATGTGGGTGCGCAGGACTGTCCCGTCGGCCACGGCCTGCTCAATGTCTGCAGCCGTTACAGGGGAGCACCCGGTGGAAGCTACACGCTGGGCCAGGCTCCAGCGGGCATAGGGGAACTCCTGTGCCTGCACCGCCAGGAGCCGCCGGAGTGCCGCCTGTGGGGACCCCGCGCGGGGTTCGCGAAGCATCTGGGCCTGCAGCCTCAGCCGCACCACCGCATCAGGTTCCATGCCCACCGCCTGGGTTGCCCGCCGTCGGGGTTGATCTGCCGCGGCCAGCTACCGCCGGACTGCCCCGGTGTTTCCCAGCGGTCCCTCGCCGGAGCCCAGGGGGACGCCCGGGCCGAAGACGGGACCCGGCGTCGGACGCTTGGCGGTGATGCCGTCACCGGAGGACTGCTGCCGCAGGCGGCGCAGCACCCAGGGGACGAAGTATTCGCGGGCCCACACCAGGTCGCCGGACCGCGCCTCCCGCCACGACCGGGGCGGAAGCGGCTTGGGCCGGAGCGGTTCCAGGGCGTGCTCCACGTTCAGCGCGTCCAGCACCATCGCCGCGATGGTGTGGTGACCGAGCGGCGAAAAGTGCAGCCGGTCCTGGTCCCACATCTGGGGGTCGCTGAGCTGCCGGAGGGACCACATGTCCGCGATGATGGCGTCATGCCGGGCCGCGACGGTGCGCAGGTTTTCGTTGTAGATGGCCACCTTGCTCCGGATCCGGCCCAGGACGGAGGAGCCGGTATCGGGGCCGTTAAAGAGGACAACGGTGGCGCCGCCCATGGCCAGGATCTGGACCACGGAATCGAGCTTCTCGGCCAGGGCGTCGGGATCGCCGCCGGGCCTGATCAGATCGTTGCCGCCGGCGGACAGGGTGACGAGGTCCGGCTTCAGCGCCAGGCAGGGGGCCAGTTGCTGATCCACGATCTGCTGCAGCAGCCTGCCGCGGACGGCCAGGTTGGCGTAGGCAAAGTCCGGCTGGCTTCGTCCCAGTTCCTCCGCCACGCGGTCGGCCCAGCCGCGGTAGCCGCCGGGGCTGGAGGGTTCGGGGTCGCCGATGCCCTCGGTAAAGGAATCACCCATGGCCACATAGCGGCTCCAGGGGTGGGATCCGGCGTGTGCGGGCGGCGTCTGGATGGCACTTGCGTCGGTCACGGTCCCTATCCTGCCTTCCGGCTTGCTGGCTACGCGAACGTAGGTTGCTGCGTCCGGGTACCTGTAAGAATGGAAACCATGACTGAAGCCGAAGTATTTCCTGCCCCTGTCGTCCTGTGGTCCCACCCTGAGGACCAGCGTGACGGGAAGCCGCTGCTGGTGCTGCTGCATGGTTACGGCGCCAACGAGCAGGATCTGCTGAGCCTCGCGGACTTGCTGCCGGGGGACTTCGCCGTCGCCTCCGTGCGGGCACCCATCGCCATGGGTCCCGGCTTCACCTGGTTCCCGCTCACCGCGTCCATCGACTACTCCCTGGAGCGGGTCAAGGCGGCCTCTGCCTACGTCCTGGAGTGGATCGACGCGATCCGGGTGGGGCACCCGTCGGTTACCCTTCTTGGCTTCTCGATGGGAATGGCCATGGCCACCACCCTGCTGCGGCAGCGGCCCACGGACTTCGCAGCCGTCGTCGGCCTGTCAGGTTTCGTGGTGGACGCGGACGGCGACCCCACGTTCCGGGACCATGAACTGGACGGCACCGTCCCCATGTTCTGGGGCCGCGACCAGCAGGACCCGGTGATTACCCCGGACAAGATCGACTTCACCATGGCCTGGGTCCGCAAGCACGTCAAGCTCACCAAGGTGCTTTATACCGGCATGTGGCACGGCATCAACCAGCAGGAGATCGGACACGTCGGCGAGTTCCTCACCCACGAGGTCCTGAAGAAGTAAGGAGTACGACGGCGGGCGGCGGCGTGCGGAGGATGCCCCGCCCAGCGCCTGCACAACATCCGCCGTCCAGGGGCCTCAGGCCTCTGGAGCGACGACCCTCACGGTCTGGTTGTTCACCGTGACGGTGTCGCCGTTGCGCAGCTGCCGGCCGCGCCGGTCGTCGATCTCGCCGTTGACCTTGACCAGCCCGTTCTTGATCAGCTCGGTGGCCTCCACGCCGTCCTCCACGAGGTTGGCGAGCTTCAGCAGCTGGCCCAGGCGGATCATGCTGTCGCGGATGGGGACGTCCTCAACGGGGTTGCTCATACAGCAATAATGCCTGACGTAAGGTGGATTCAATGACCTCCACCTCCCGCCTGCCTGTCCTCGCAGGCCTACCGCTGGCGGTGGGCGCCGGCCTCGCCATCCCGGTCCAGGGCCGGATCAACGGAGCACTCGGAGCCCGCCTGGGCGACGGCATCGCCGCTGCCGTGGTGAGTTTCAGCACAGGCCTGCTTGTCATGATCCTCATCTCACTGCTCCTGCCCCGCGGCCGCGCAGGGCTGGCACGGATCCTTCCCGCCGTCCGGGCCAGGGCGTTTCCCCGCGTCTACGTCCTGGCAGGGGGCATCGGCGCGCTGTTTGTCTTTGCCCAGTCCTTCACGGTGGGCGTCCTGGGCGTCGCATTGTTCACGGTGGCCACCGTCACCGGGCAGACTGTGAGCGGCCTCCTGGTGGACCGGCTGGGCCTCGGCCCGGCCGGAAAGAAGCCGGTCACCGGCATCCGGATCATCGGCTGCGTGTTGACCATCGCAGCCGTCGCCTGGGCTGTTTCGCCTCGCTTCACCGGCACCGGTGCAGCCGGCGACGGCGGCCCTGCCGGTCTGCTCCTTCCCCTCCTGCTTCCCGTCGCGGCAGGGTTCCTGATGAGCTTCCAGCAGGCCATGAACGGGACCGCCACCATGCATTACGGAACACCCATCGCCGCCACGCTGGTCAACTTCGTGGCGGGCAGCCTGGTGCTGTGGGTGGCGCTCGCCGTCAAGCTGCTGGCGGCAGGCCCGGGTAATCCCCTGCCGGGGGAGTGGTGGTACTACCTGGGCGGGCCCATGGGCTGTGTCTTCATCGGGCTGGGCGCGCTCCTGGTCAGGAGCCTGGGGGTTCTGGTGACCGGCCTCGGCATGATCGCCGGCCAGCTGCTCGGTTCCCTGGCCCTGGACGCGGTGCTGCCTGTCCCCGGCACAGTGGTGGCGCCGGCCACCGTCCTGGGCACCGTGCTGACCCTGGGCGCCATCATCCTCGCCACCCTGCCGTGGCCGCGGGGCGCGCTCCGCAGGCGCCGGCCGGTAGGCTAGGACACGCAGCTTTTTCGCACCCCTTCATCCGCCCCGCCCGGCCGCCGGAAGTGCCATACCTCTGGTGTTGCCCGGGGCCTGAATAACGCGGACCGCACCCAGCGGCCCTGTAGAAATTGGAGTTACCCCCATGGCAGCAAAATCCGTTCTCGACCAGGTCATCTCCCTCTCCAAGCGGAGGGGCTTCGTGTTCCAGGCCGGTGAGATCTACGGAGGTTCGCGTTCTGCCTGGGACTACGGGCCCCTCGGCGCCGAGTTGAAGGAAAACATCAAGCGCCAGTGGTGGCAGTCCGTGGTGCGCGGGCGCGAGGACGTGGTGGGCCTGGACTCCTCCGTCATCCTGCCCCGCCAGGTATGGGAAGCGTCCGGCCACGTGGAGGTCTTCTCCGACCCCCTGGTGGAATGCCTGTCCTGCCACAAGCGCTACCGTGCGGACCACCTCGAGGAAGAGTACGAGGAAAAGAAGGGCCGGCCGGCCGAAAACGGCCTCAAGGGCATCGCCTGCGCCAACTGCGGCACCCGTGGGGAATGGACCGAACCGCAGGAGTTCTCCGGCCTGCTCAAGACCTTCCTGGGCCCCGTGGCCAGCGAGGAAGGCCTGCACTACCTCCGCCCGGAAACCGCCCAGGGCATCTTCGTGAACTTCAACAACGTGCTCACCACGTCCCGCAAGAAGCCGCCGTTCGGCATCGGCCAGATCGGCAAGTCCTTCCGCAACGAGATCACCCCCGGCAACTTCATCTTCCGCACCCGCGAGTTCGAGCAGATGGAAATGGAATTCTTCGTGGAGCCCGGCACGGATGAGGAATGGCACCAGTACTGGATGAAGGAGCGGATGGCCTGGTACACCGGCCTGGGCATCCGTGAAGAGAACCTCCGCTTCTTTGAGCACCCCCAGGAGAAGCTCAGCCACTACTCCAAGGGCACCACGGACATCGAGTACCGCTTCGGCTTCCAGGGTTCCGAGTGGGGCGAGCTGGAAGGCATTGCCAACCGCACCGACTTCGACCTCTCCACCCACGCCAAGGCCTCCGGCACGGACCTGAGCTACTTCAACCAGGCCACCAACGAGCGGTACACCCCGTACGTGATCGAGCCCGCCGCCGGCCTCACCCGGTCCTTCATGGCCTTCCTGATCGACGCCTACACCGAGGACGAGGCCCCCAACGCCAAGGGCGGGGTGGACGTCCGCACCGTCCTGAAGCTCGACCCGCGCCTGGCCCCGGTCAAGGCCGCCGTGCTGCCGCTGAGCCGCAACGAGGACCTGTCCCCGAAGGCCAAGGACCTCGGTGCCCAGCTGCGCAAGAACTGGAACATCGACTTCGACGACGCCGGCGCCATCGGCCGCCGCTACCGCCGCCAGGACGAGATCGGCACCCCGTTCTGCATCACGGTGGACTTCGACACCCTCGAGGACCAGGCCGTGACCATCCGCGAACGGGACACCATGAGCCAGGAACGCGTCTCCCTGGACAAGGTGGAGGGCTACCTGGCCGCACGCCTGATCGGGGCCTAGCCATGGCCATCGAATACCGCGAATGGCGTGAGGGCGACGACCTGGCGCTTCTGGAGATCTGGGGTGGCCCGGAGACTGCCCAGGCCCGCCAGTTCCGCGGCGCCCTGGCGGTCTCCTCCAACGGGGGCGGCGGCACCCCGTGGCGCCGCTGCATCGTGGCCGAGGACGTTCTTGACGGCGTCGGCATTCCCGTGGCGGCAGGAGTCGTCTACGAAGCCTCGCTGCACCCCGAGCGGCTGTGGACCTACATCGAGGTGGCGCGGTACCACCGGCGCTCCGGCATCGGTGCCAGCCTGCTGGCCATGCTGCGGCGGGAAGCCGAACACGCGCCGTCGGGCGTGACGAAGCTGCGCGCCAAGGTGGAGCCCGGCACCGCCGGCGCCGCCTTCGCGGAGGCCGCCGGGCTGTCGCCCATCCAGCGGTCCCGGCTGGTCATCGTGGAGCCTGGCGCCCTCCGGCTTCCCGTCTTTCCGGAGAAGGACTACGGCGGGCGGCCGGTCAGCGGCGAAAACGCCGGCTCGGACGTGGTGATGGACCTGGCCACCGGATCCGTGGAACTGACGGACGTCGTGGGCAGGTACTACACGTCCATCCACGGCTGGGACCCGCCTGGCGTGCTGTCCGTGGGGCAGGTGCAGAAACTGTTCCTGGACGAGCTCACCGGCGCCCACGGCGCCATCGTGCTGCGGGCACAGCCGGAGTCGGCTTTCGGTGCGGGCGTGGCGCCCGGTAAGAAGGGCCGGATCCGGGCCTTCGCCGTGAGCTATGCGGCGCCCGCCACGCCGGAACCCGGCCAGGAATCCGAGCCGGCATCAGCCGATGCTCCCACCGACGTATTCGTGGGCCATGAGCCGGCCCTCGATGCCGGTGACGCCGCCGAGGCGGTGCGCGACATCCTTGCGCTGATCGCGTACCAGCACCCGGTCATGCTGGAACTGGACGACTCCATGACGGCCCTGCGGGCCGCCGTCGAACCCCTCCTGGAGAGTGGGAAGGCGCGCCTCGCAGCGGCCGAAACCCTCGTCGTCTCGGACTGACGGCGTGGCACCGGGTGCGCGCCTCCCCAAGTAAGTAGCGCCAACGGAAAGTCTGGGATGCACCCGTCCACGCCGGCCTGGAGCAGGCGCCGCAGCAGCAGGGTTTCGTGCTGGAGGTTCCTTCGGATGGGTCCGGGCAACCGTCAGGCTGCTGGTTCCGGGACAGGGTTCAGAGGGTGACCTGTACCGACGATTCCGGCAGCAGTTGGGTGAAGGCGCGGGACGGCCGGACATCCGCGCCGGTGCCCTCACTGAAGGACTTGATGACGAAACCGGTGGCAAGGGTCTGCCAGAGGCGGACTTTCCGGAGCATGAAATGCCCTGCTCCCTGCAGTGCCACGTACTGCATGCTGGCCGCTTCCGCGGAGGCCCGCCGCGCAAACGCCAGCGATTGGGAAGGACTGGTCCAGCGGTCGTTGGTGCCGTGCACAATCAGGACCTTCCTGCCGGCCACGTTGGCCACCGGAGTCTGCGGGGTGAGCCAAGGCGCCAGGGCCACCACGGATTCCACCTGCGGATGGTCCGCCGCGCAGACGGCCGTCAGTCCGCCCATTGAGTGGCCCAGAAGGAAGATGGGCACGCCAGGATGCTGCTCCTCGATCTGCCGCAGCGCCCAGCGGGCGTCCTGCAGCGGAGCCATGTCCGGCCCGTTCCAACCGCGGACGCTGTTCCGCAGCGACCACACCGCCAGGCCGTGTTTCCGTCCCGCCCGGTGCAGGTGCCTGGCGAACGGCACCATCCGCGCCGGACTCAGGTGCCGCGCTTCCACCGGTTCCCGGCTGTGGGATTTTCCGCCGTGCAGCACCAGGGCAACGCCCCGGGTGGGTGCGGATGCTTCCAGGACACCCAGCACGGCCTGGTGGACGGGCTCGGGAACGCTTCCGGACGCCTGCCCGCTGGTGTCATCGGTGCTTCGGTTGGCCACTCCTGGTACCTCCCACTGATCCATTTATCAACCCTACGGCGCCGGACGTAGAGTTCAACGTATGAGGTTTCACTGCTGATGGGCGCCGGCCACTCCCACGCTTCTCCAGGTCATTCGGAGCCGACGCCGGAGGCGATGGCTGCCCGGCGGAAAGCCAACCGGATCCTGGCGGCGGTGTTGATTCCCATCACCCTGCTGACCCTTGCGGGCATGGCGATGCTCTGGCCGTCGGGAAGCAAGGAAGGCATCTCGCTGGCCAATCCGTACTCGGCAGCGCCCGGCGTGACGTTCGACACCGGCACCATCCAGAGCGTGGTGACGGAGAACTGCATGCAGGGGGCGGCCCAGCAGGGCCAACAACAGCAAGGCCAGGCGCAGCAGCAGAATCCGGGGCAGCAGGGCTCGGACTGCACCTTCGCCTTCACTGAGCCGGACAAGGGCGGAAGTCCGGTCAAGGTGGTCATCAATCCGGATATCGCCAAGTCGCACGGGGTCAAGGCGGGGGACCAGATCCGCTACCTGAATCTGTCCAACGCACAGGGCGCGGCGTCCTCGCAGGGTGCGCCCGCTTACATCTTCGTGGACTTCGTCCGCACCCTGCCCATTGTCCTGCTGGCCCTGCTCTACGCGGTGGTGGTCATCGCCGTCGCCCGCTGGCGGGGGCTGCGGGCCCTGGTCGGGCTGGTGGGCGCGTACTTCGTGCTGGCCAGCTTCATGCTCCCGGGCCTGGTGGAAGGCAAGCCCCCGCTGCTGCTCGCGCTGGTGGGGTCCACGGTGATCATGATCGGGGTACTCTACTTCGCCCACGGATTCTCGGCCCGGACGTCCACGGCCTTACTGGGGACCATCTTCGGGCTGGGCATCACGGCGCTGCTGGCGGCCTGGGCTACGAATGCGGCCAACCTGGCCGGGGTGGGCAACCACGACGCCACCACCCTGGTGAACACGTCGTCCAATATCTCCATCACCGGAGTGATCCTGTGCGGGCTCATCATCTCTGGCCTGGGCGTGCTCAACGACGTGACCATCACCCAGTCATCCGCCGTGTGGGAGCTCTATGAACTGGCACCCGCCAGCAGCGCACGCAAGCTGTTCACCTCCGCCATGAGGATCGGCCGCGACCACATCGCTTCCACGGTGTACACCATCGCGTTCGCCTACGCGGGGGCGGCGCTGCCCATCCTCATCATCGTGATGCTGTACGACCGGCCGCTGGGGGAGACGCTCACCAGCGCCGAACTTTCCGAGGAAGTGATCCGCACCCTGGTTGGCTCCATCGGCCTTGTCCTGGCCATCCCGGTCACCACGCTGATCGCCGTCCTGGTGGTCAAGGCGACCGGCGTCCATCCGGCCGCGCCCGCCGTCGCAACAACCGGACCCGCGGTGCCGGGACCGGGGGCAGCCGATGCCGGCCGGCAGCTTGGGGACGAGGTGGACGACACCGGATCGCTCGCAGCCGCGGCACTGGAACGGCGGTCCAGCCGCGCCGCCGGCGGTGCGGAGAGTCCAGGCACTCCGGACAGTGCGGGAACCCCCGACAGCGCGGGAACCCCCGACAGCGCCGGCAGCACCGGCGGGATGCCGCAAACCCGGCGCGGCCGGCGGGCGGCTGACCGGGGCTGACGGCGGCTCAAGGCCGCGGGGAGCCGATTTGCCCGCCTTTGCAACAATGGAAAGGTGACTGTTGCAGCAACTCCTCCCGCTCCCAAGCTGGAACTCCCGCCCCTGAAGCTGGGTCCCATCACCGTGGACACGCCGGTGATCCTGGCGCCCATGGCCGGCATCACCAACTCCGCCTTCCGTAGGCTCTGCCGTGAGTACGGCGGCGGCATGTACGTGGCGGAGATGGTCACCTCCCGCGCGCTGGTTGAGCGGACCCCCGAGTCCCTCCGGATCATCTCCCACGACGACGACGAGAAGGTCCGTTCGGTCCAGCTGTACGGCGTGGACCCGGTCACCGTGGGCGCCGCCGTGCGGATGCTGGTGGAGGAGGACCGTGCCGACCACATTGACCTGAACTTCGGCTGCCCCGTCCCGAAGGTCACCAGGCGCGGCGGCGGTTCGGCGCTGCCGTGGAAGATCGACCTCTTCACTTCGATCGTGCAGACCGCCGTGAAGGAAGCCGCCAAGGGCAACATCCCGCTGACCATCAAGATGCGCAAAGGCATCGATGACGACCACCTCACCTACCTCGACGCCGGCCGGATTGCCCGCGATTCCGGCGTCACTGCCGTCGCGCTGCACGGCCGTACCGCGGCGCAGTTCTATTCCGGGCAGGCTGACTGGTCCGCCATCGCCCGACTCCGCGAGGCCCTGCCGGACATCCCCGTGCTGGGCAACGGGGACATCTGGTCCGCCGAGGACGCCGTACGGATGGTCCGTGAAACCGGCGTGGACGGTGTGGTGGTGGGCCGCGGCTGCCAGGGCCGGCCGTGGCTGTTCGGCGACCTGCAGGCCGCGTTCGAGGGCAGCGACGAGCGCCACCGGCCCAACCTGCGCCAGGTGGCCGACGGCGTGTACCGCCACGCGCAGCTGATGATCGAAACCTTCGGCGGCGATGAGTACAAGGCCCTCCGGGAGATCCGGAAGCATATGGCCTGGTACTTCAAGGGGTACCCGGTGGGCGGGGACCTGCGGGCCAAGCTCGCCACGGTGCCGACGCTTGAGGTCCTGCGCTCGCTCCTGGATGAGCTGGACCCCGAGGTGCCCTACCCCGGCGTCGATTCCGAGGGCCCGCGTGGCCGCGCAGGGTCACCGAAGAAGCCGGCGCTGCCCAAGGACTGGCTGGACTCCCGGGCGCTCAACGACGCGCAGTCGAAGGACATTGCCGCCGCGGAGCTGGACGTTTCCGGTGGCTGAAACTCCCTTGGCTGAGACTCCAATGGCCGGTCCGGCCGCCGCGTTGGCCCGCGCCGCCTACAACGCCGACGATTCCGCCCGCTGGGTGGAAGAACCGCCGAAGAGCACGTACCGCTCCGACTTCGAGCGCGACCGTGCGCGCGTCCTGCATTCCTCCGCACTGCGCCGGCTGGGGGCCAAGACGCAAGTGGTGGCACCGGACACCGACGACTTTGTTCGGACCCGCCTGACGCACAGCCTGGAAGTGGCCCAGGTGGGACGCGAATTGGGCCGTGCCCTGGGCTGCGATCCGGACGTGGTGGATACCGCCTGCCTGAGCCACGACCTGGGCCACCCGCCGTTCGGGCACAACGGGGAGTCGGCGCTGAACGAGGTGGCGCACGCCATCGGCGGCTTCGAGGGCAACGCCCAGACCCTGCGGCTCCTGACCCGCCTCGAGCCCAAGGTGCTGACCGCGGATGGCCAGCCGGCCGGGCTGAACCTCACCCGGGCCAGCCTGGACGCGGCTGCCAAGTACCCGTGGTCCGCGCTGGAAGCCCCGGTCATCCACGGCCAGCGCACCAGCAAGTTCGGCGCCTACGAGGACGACCTTCCCATCTTCAACTGGATCCGCCAGGGCGCCCCCGAGCGCCGCTCCTGCCTGGAAGCGCAGGTCATGGACCTCGCGGACGACATCTCCTATTCCGTCCACGACGTGGAGGACGCCATCGTGGCCGGGCACTTCCAGCTGCGGTGGATGGACAACCCGGACCACCGCGCCCGCGTGGTGGGTTACGCCAAGCAGTGGTACTTGCCGCACAACGACCCCGCGGCCATTGACGCCGCTCTGGCCCGCCTCGAGGCTACGGACGTGTGGGTCCGGGAGGCGGACGGCAGCCGCAAATCCATGGCTGCCCTGAAGAACATGACCAGCCAGCTGATCGGCCGGTTTTGCCAGAGCGCGCTGGAAACCACCCGTGCCGTGTACGGACCGGGGAGGTTGACCCGCTACGAAGCCGAGCTCATGGTCCCGGACGAAACGGTCATGGAGATCGCCGTCATGAAGGGCCTGGCCACCACCTTCGTGATGACCACGGAGCACCGGCAGCCCATCTACGAGCGGCAGCGCGAGGTGCTGCACGCCCTCGTCACCGCGCTGAGCGCCACCGGGGACCGGCACCTGGAACCGATGTTCGCGGCCGACTGGCGGGACGCAGCCGACGACGGCGCCCGGCTCCGCGTCGTAATCGACCAGGTGGCGTCCCTGACGGACGGTTCGGCACTGGCCATGTACGAGCGCCTGGTGGGGAGCCTGCCGTCCCTGTGGTGATGAACGCCGTGATGATGAATGCCGTGGTGACGAACGTCATGACCTGCCAGCCGCCGTCGTACCCCAACACTAGGATTAGTCTGTGGCCGGCCTGATCAAACGCGAAGATATTGACGAAGTACGCCAGCGCACGGACATCAAGGAAGTCGTTGACGGCTACGTAACGCTTAAAGGCGCCGGGCTGGGGACCTTCAAAGGCCTGTGCCCGTTCCATGATGAGCGCTCGCCGTCGTTCACTGTCCGGCCCCAGGTGGGCCGCTACCACTGCTTCGGCTGCGGCGAGGACGGCGACGTCATTGCCTTCGTCCAGAAGCAGGACCACAGCTCGTTCCAGGAGGCCGTCGAGAAACTCGCGGCCCGCATCGGCTACGAGCTGCGGTACGAGGACGGCGGCACCGGCCCCAACCGGGAGGAAGTGGGCCGCCGGCAGCGGCTGCTGGACGCCCACAAGATCGCGGACGAATTCTTCCGCGCCCAGCTGCTGACTCCAGGGGCGGCGGAGGCGCGGACCTTCCTGCACGGCCGCGGCTTTGACCGCGCGGCGGCGGAGCATTTCGGCTGCGGCTACGCGCCGCAAGGCTGGGACGCGCTCCTCAAGCACCTCCGCGGGCGTGGCTTCACGGACGCCGAACTGAAGCTCACCGGCATGTTTTCCGAAGGCAACCGGGGTATTTACGACCGTTTCCGCGGCCGCCTCATCTGGCCCATCCGGGACATCGCCGGGGACACCATCGGCTTCGGCGCGCGCAAACTCTACGAGGACGACCAGGGCCCCAAGTACCTCAACACCCCGGAAACGGCGCTGTACAAGAAGTCCCAGGTCCTCTACGGCATCGACCTCGGCAAACGAAGCATCGCGAAGGACCGCCAGCTGGTGGTAGTCGAGGGCTACACCGATGTCATGGCCTGCCACCTGGCAGGAATCACGACGGCGGTGGCCACCTGCGGCACCGCGTTCGGCACCGAACACATCAAGATTGCCCGCCGGCTGCTGTCCGATGACGGCACCGGGGGAGAGGTGATCTTCTGCTTCGACGGCGACGCCGCGGGCCAGAAGGCCGCGCTGCGGGCGTTCGAGGAGGACCAGCGCTTCACTGCCCAGACCTACGTGGCTGTGGAGCCCACCGGCGCCGACCCCTGCGACCTGCGCCAAAGCAAGGGCGATGAGGCGGTGCACGCCCTGGTGCAGTCCCGCCGGCCGCTGTTCGAATTCGCCATCCGCGCCACGCTGAAGCAGTTCAACCTGGACACGGTGGAAGGCCGGGTGCAGGGCCTGAAGGCCTCCGTGCCCGTGGTGGCGGCCATCCGCGACGCGTCCACCCGCACCGGCTACTGCCAGGCGCTCACGGGCTGGCTGGGCATGCCTGACCCGAACGAGGTGCTGCGGCTGGTGAATGCAGCGGTTAAGCGCGGAGACACCGGACGCCCGCCCGCACCCGGTTCCCAGCCCCAGGGCCAGCAGCCGGCCCCCGCTCCGGCCGGCGGGCCGGGCGTGGCAGCGGGTCCGTCGACGGGAGCCGTGCCGTCCTTCCACCGGCCGGACCCCCGCGACCCCGTGGCCTCCATGGAGCGCCAGGCACTCGAGGTGGCCCTCCAGATGCCGTCCCTGCTGGAAGGAGGCGTGTGGGACCGGTTCGCTGCTGCCAGGTTCGCCACCCCGGCTTTCCAGGCCGTCCACGACGCCATGCGTGCCACCGGGCCGGGCCTGGTGGTGGATCCCGTGCGGTGGGTGGAGCACGTGATGCACGAGGTGCCGGAACCGCTGCGGCCGCTGGTATCCGAGCTGGCTGTGGTGCCGCTGCCCGCGAGCACGGAGGAAGCGGTGCAGAAGTACTGCCGGGACATCCTGTCCCGCCTGTTCGAGCTGCAGATCACCCGGGTCAAGGCGGACAAGATGGGCCAGTTGCAGCGGCTGGACCCGGCAGCGGATCCGGAAACCTACCAGCGGCTCAACCGGGAACTGCTGATGCTGGAAATGGAGCGCCGGGCGCTGCGTGCCGAGGCGTAGCCTGGCCCGCACGGCAGGGCCCGGTTCCCCGATTTCGTTTCCCGGGCAGGTCTTTGCTAGGCTAATACCCGCTTCATTCCTCCTTAGCTCAATTGGCAGAGCATTCGACTGTTAATCGAAGGGTTGCTGGTTCAAGTCCAGCAGGAGGAGCTTCCAATCCCCGTTCCGGTCTTCCGGAGCGGGGATTTTTGTTGTCCGGCGGGGCTGCTGTGCGTCCGGGGGCAACCCCTTTTGCCGCGGAAATCAGCCGATTTCACTTTCGCCGGACACCTTTGCTAATGTCGTACCTGCTTCATTCCTCCTTAGCTCAATTGGCAGAGCATTCGACTGTTAATCGAAGGGTTGCTGGTTCAAGTCCAGCAGGAGGAGCTTCACCAAAAAGTCCCCGTCCTTCCAGCTGGAAGGACGGGGACTTTTCCATGTTCAGACGAAATCCATTTCCACCTGCAGGAACCGCTCGGCCTCGGCGATGGCGGCCTCGAAGGCTTCCTTTTCCGTAGGGGACCGGCGCGGCTGCCGCGGGCTCCATTCATGCGAGGCCGAGTGGATCCGGACGAATCCGGTGTCCGGCGGCGCGTAGAAGATCCCGAACCGCTGCACGGGCCATTCCGGGGAGGTTTCCGGGGCCACCAGCAGGGCCGCCTTGAACGCGGGGTTGAACCATTGGGCAATCGGCCGGCGCCGGTCCTCGGTAAAGAGGCCGGCCGCGTACAGTGCAGCCGACTGCTGTCCCATCTGGGCGCGCAGCCGCTCCCACCACAATGGCAGAATCCCGGCGTCGCACCGTTGCCATGTGGCCGGAAGTGGCGGTTGATCCTGCCAGCTGGGCACGGACACATTTTATCGCGGGAGGGGCGCAGCGGGGGCAGATTCCGGAGACAAGGGCAGGCCAGGCGACTCCCGGGCTAAGGCCGGTCCCGGTCCTGGTCCTGATCCTGGTCCCGGTCCCGGTCCTGGCCCCGGCGCCAAGGGCCCGGGTTCACGCGGTACAGCAGCGCCGCGCCCGCCACAGCGCCCAGCGCGATGCCCATGGCGGGGTTGCCCAGGGCACGCCCTGCGAAATAGCCCACGACGGCGCCCAGCACCGTGCCGAGGAAGAGCCCGCGTCCGTTGCGCTGGGGCTTGCGGGTCATGGCTTCTTCCCTCCGGGTGCTTGCCGGGGCTGGTCAGTGGAACAGTCCATGGAGTGCATCAGTGGATTGACGGGACCGTGCGCGGGCGGACCACCAGCCAGAGGGCCGCGATGGCCAGCAGGATGCAGCCTGCCTGGACTGCCCCCATGGGCGCGGCGCTGGTGATGCCAAGCCAGCCCACCACCGGCGAAATGAGGCCGGCGATCATGAAGGTGGCTGCACCCAGGAGGGACGCCGCAGTGCCTGCCTGGGAGGCATGGCCGGCCAGGGCAAGGACCTGGACGCAGGGGAACATGAATCCGGTGCCCATGATGTAGAACCACAGCGGGACCATGACGCCCCACAGGCCAAAGCCCAGCTGGTCGAACAGCACGATCAGCATGGCCATGAAGAACAGCCAGGCCGTGGCCCCGGCCATGATCCACTGCGGGGGAACCCGGCGGATCAGACGCGAGCTGGTTTGCACTCCGGCCACGATGCCCAGGGAGTTGATGCCGAACAGCAGGCCGTACTCCTGGGCCGAGAACCCGAACACGTCCTGGAACAGGAAGGGCGAGGCGGAGAGGTACGTGAAGAGTCCGCCAAAATTAAGCCCCGCCACCATGAGCAGGCCCACGAAGATCCGGTCGCTGAAGAGCACGCGGTAACGCTGCCGGACGGTCATGCCGCTCTGGCCGCGCTTCTCCCGGGGGAGGGTCTCGCGGACAAGGAACAGGGCGGCGACAATGACCACGGTGCCGTAGGAGGCAAGGAACACGAAGATCCCGGGCCACTCCATCACCAGCAGCAGTTGCGATCCGATGACCGGTGCGAGGATCGGCGCCAGGCCGTTGACCAGGCTCATCCGGGAGAACATCCGCACCATCGCATACCCGGAGAAGAGGTCACGCACCATGGCCATCGCAACCACGCCGCCACCGGCAGCGCCGACGCCCATCAGTACCCGGAAGATGCCCAGCGTGGTGATGTCCGTGGACAGGGCCGCCCCCAGTGACGCGGCGATGTGCAGGGCCGTGGCCAGGATCAGCGGATACCTGCGGCCGAACTTGTCGCTGAACGGGCCCACCACCAGTTGCCCGAAGGCAAAGCCCACGGTTGTCCCGGCCAGGGTCAGCTGGACCTGAGCCTCGGTAACCCCAAGGCTCGCCTCCAGGGCGGGAAACGCCGGCAGGTAGAGGTCGATCGTGAACGGACCCAGGGCCGTCAGCGCACCGAGAAGGAGGATGTACAGAAGCTTCCGGCGTCGGCTCAGCAAATCACCCGGATTGGAGGGAGTGGTCACGGATGTCAATCCTAGGCCCGGCGGGCCGGGATTTTCAGCGTTGTAGGCCGCGCCGTCCGGCAAGCCCCGAAGTTCGCCCTGAACCTGAATGGTAGTTTTGTGCCGGGGACTGTGCCGAGCACTTTCCTGCAGGATACGGAAGCCGGATCGAACAAAACCAGTAAGGCGGAACCGATGAGCGGACGTCACAGCGGGGGCACCAGCCCCGGATTGCGCATCACCGCGCTGCCCAGGACGCTAAAACTCCTCTTCCGGCTGGCCCCGCGCCAGCTGAACGACGAGATCGCCTTCGCCAAGTTCGAACTTAAGCGCAAGGGCGTCCAGGTGGGCGTCGCTGCCGCCTTCTTCGCCGTGGCACTGGTCTTCCTGGCATTCCTGCTGATTGGGCTCATCGTTGCGGCCATCATGGGACTGGCCACCATCATGCCCGCCTGGCTGGCCGCTTTGCTGGTATCCGCGGCGTTCATGCTGATAGCGCTCATCGGCGGCCTGATCGGCCTGCGCAAGTTCAAGAAGGCCATGCCCCTGCTTCCGGAAGAAACCATCCGGGGCATTAGGCACGACGTCGGCGTCGCCAGGGAAGGTTCCGCCTTCAACGCCGCCGTCCTCGACCCGGACAGCCCCGAGGCAAAAGCTGCCAAGGCTGCCAAGGAGCAGGCGGCCGCCAAGGCCAAGGCCGAGAAGGCGGCAAAGGCGGCCGAGCACGACAAGGAATTCCCGCACGCTTCCGAACCGGAGCTGGCGCGCCGCCTCAACCAGCGCCGCCACCACCTCACCGAGGTCCGCGACGAGCTCGGCAGCGAACTGGACGTCAAGACGCAGGCGCAGTACCTGCTCGCCGCAGCCCAGGGCAAGGTCCGGGAGGGCCAGGCACTCGCCCTTCGCGCGAAGGATTCCGCCGGTGAAAGGCTGGCCGCGCTCTCCGGTTCCACCGGGGGACTGCAAAATCGCTGGAAGCCGCTGGCGGCACTGGCGGCCGCGGGGACGGTCCTGCTGGTCCTGCTCCGGAAACTGATCCGGACGTACTAGCAGCCGGCCCACCGGCCATTGACCGCCGGCGCGCTTGCCGGCCACGACAAGACCGCGCCAACCAGGCGCAGGAAGGGAAGGGGGACGGGTGAAATTTATCGGTGCCGGCGCCCGTCCCGGACGCCCCCAGGTGGACCATGACGTGGTCTTCACCATCCCCAACCTGCTCACAGTGGTGCGGTTCATGGGCGTTCCGCTTTTCATCTGGCTGGTCCTGGCACAAAAGGAATACGGCGCCGGAGTAGTTGTCCTCGCCGTCATGGCAAGCACCGACTGGATCGATGGCTACATCGCCCGCCGCTTCGACCAGGCTTCGAAGCTGGGCCGTGTCCTGGACCCCATCGCCGACCGGCTTGCCCTGATCGCCGTAGCGGTCACGCTGGTGATTGCCGGCGTCGTGCATTGGCTCTACCTCGCCGCGCTGGTGGTTCCGGACGCCGTCCTGCTGGTCCTGACGCTCTCGTTCTTCGGCGGCCACCCCGACCTTCCGGTCAGCGTGGTGGGCAAAGTGCGGACCGGGCTGCTGCTCCTGGGGACGCCGATGCTGGTTCTTTCAAAGCTGGATACCGGATTTTCGTACGGGTTGTTCGTGGCCGCCTGGATTGTGCTGGGCCTCGGTCTGATCGGCCACTGGATCGCGGCCTACAACTACTTTTGGGCCATCCTGCGGAAAGGCAGAAGGCAGCAGCATCACGACGGCGGGACCACCTGATGGTCTGGGTGGCCGTTCTGCTTGCACTGCTTGGAGCCTTTTGCCTCGCCCTGGGTGCCCAGCGGCAGGGAAGCGCCGTCAAGGCAGACACCGGGGGGTTGGCACTCAGCTCGAACAGCTTCCTCCGCCTGCTCAGGAACCCGCGGTGGGTGTTCGGCCTCCTGCTGCTGTGCGCTGGCATGGCCATGAACGCAGTGGCGCTCGTGTCCGCCCCGCTCACTGTCGTCCAGCCAATTGGCGCCATCGCCCTCGTCATCACAACCATCATCAATGCCAAGGACCAAGACCTCACCATCAACCGGGCAACGGTAGTGGCCATTGCCGCTTGCGTGACCGGGTCTGCGCTCTTTGTCCTCCTGGCGGTCACCGTCACCCAGGAAACCCACCATGTGAGCCTCGACGCCGAACTCACCATCGTGCTGTTGCTGGCCCTCGCCGTTGGACTCTTCGGCACATTGGCCGTCATGTTCAAGCACCGGATAAACGCTTTCGTCTATATCCTCGGTGCCGGCGTCCTCTTTGGATTCGTGGCCGTCCTCACCCGCATCATCGGCAAACACCTTTTGGACCCCAACGGGTTGTTCCTGCTGAACGTGCAGTGGTATTCGGTAGTGGCCCTCATCGCCGCAGGAGGGCTGGGGTCATGGTTTGTCCAAAGCGCCTACTCCTCGGGTCCGCCAGACCTCGTTATCGCGGGCCTCACAGTGATCGATCCTCTCGTGGGGATAGCCATCGGGATCGTCATCCTCGGCGAACTCCGGCCCGATGTGCATGCCGTTATGGCGATTGCCATGGGAACCGCAGCTTCCCTTGCTATCGTTGGGGTTATCGCCCTTTCCCGCCACCATCCCGAGGTCACCAAGCGCAAGAAGGACGCGCGGAAGACCGCGGGCAGGCCCTCCCACTAGCCCGTTCCACTACAGATCCAGCAAAGTCCACGAAGCCGGGCAGAACCACGCCGGGCCAGCCGTGCTGCCAGTCATCGCTGTCCGCACCGTGACCATCAGGAGTTTTCCACGTGACCACGCCAGCCGACCAGCCGCCACTGACCATCCTGATCGCCGCGGACACCTATCCGCCCCACGTCAATGGCGCAGCCCAGTTCGGCTATCGCCTGGCCAAGGGCATGACCGGCCGGGGCCACAACGTGCACGTGCTGGCCTGCCGGGACGGCAAGGGGAAGAGCTTCACGGAGTTCCGTGAGGAGGCGACGGTGCACCGGCTCCGCTCCCACGCCGCCCCCACCCATGAATACTTTCGCATCTGCTTCCCCTGGGAAATCAAAAAGGAAATCAGCCTGCTGTTCGACCGCGTGAAGCCGGACGTGGTCCATATCCAGAGCCACTACATGATCGGCGAGCACGTTCTGTACGAGGCCGTGAAGCGCGGTGTGCGGATCGTGGCCACCAACCACTTCATGCCGGAAAACCTCAACCCGTTCCTGCCATTCCCGCAGTGGTTCAAGGACATCATCGGCCGCATCTCCTGGAAGGACATGGGCAAGGTGATGGGCCAGGCGGACGTGATTACCACCCCCACGCCGCTCGCGGCCAAGGCCATGCACGAGCATGCTTTCCTTCGCAAGGTCCTGCCGCTGTCCAACGGCATCGACTCCGCCGCCTACGAGCTGCAGCCGGGCGAGCTGATCGAGCCGCACCCGCACCCCACCGTGATGTTCGCCGGCCGGCTCGCGGAGGAAAAACACGTCGACGTCCTCATCCGGGCCATCGGCAAGACCCCGCCGGAGCTGAACGTGCACCTGGAGATCGTGGGCGGCGGCGAAGTACGGACCGCACTGGAGGAACTGGTGCAGCGGCTGGGCCTGGGCAGCCGGGTGAAGTTCCTGGGCCTGGTCAGCGACGAGGACCTGCGGAAGGCCTATATCAAGGCAGATCTTTTCTGCATGCCGGGCACTGCCGAGCTGCAGTCGCTGGTGACCCTCGAGGCCATGTCCGCCTCCACCCCGGTGGTGTTGGCGGACGCCATGGCGCTGCCGCACTTGGTGCGCGACGGCGAAAACGGCTACCTCTTCACCCCCAATGACAGCGATGACCTGGCCAAGAAGATCACCCAGATCCTCCAGCTGCCCAAGGACCAGCAGGAGGCCATGGGCAGGGCAAGCCGGGCGATGGTGGAACCGCACAGCATCCAGGGCACCCTGCAGACCTTCGAAGACCTCTACCGTGGCGCGGGTTACGAGGACAAGGTGGTCTAAAACCCCTTCCGGGTTTTGCTAGAGTGTTTTTGCCCTGCCGCCGCAGTTCGTTTTCGCTGTGGCCGGGCGGCACGGGGCTATAGCTCAGCTGGTTAGAGCGCGGGACTCATAATCCTAAGGTCCTCGGTTCAAGTCCGAGTAGCCCTACTCCTGAAACCGCGGCCGACGATTCTCGTCAGCCGCGGTTTCCTTTGTTAAGCGCCTGATGTGCGGTATGTTACTGACCAGTAACTTACTCCTCTCCGCTGTGGAGAGTACCGGCCGCTGAACACCTGGAGGGCAACCATGTCCACGCCTGCTGCAGACCCCTTTGACCTTCCCTACGCCGACGGCGACTTCTACGCCTTTGAGCAGCTGCTCACCGCCAAGGAGCAGGACCGGCTGGCTGAAGTCCGGGACTTCCTGGCGCGGGAAGTGCGGCCCATCGCCGTGGACTTCTGGAACCGTGGCGAGTTCCCGATGAACCTCATTCCCAAGCTCGCCGAGCTTGACCTGGTCAGCCCGGTCCGGCGGCAGGGCTGCTCCAACCTGTTCGCCGGCCTGCTCCATGCCGAAGTAACACGCGCCGATGCCTCTATCGCCACCTTCATGGGCGTTCACGACGGGCTGTTTACCGGGTCCATCGAAACCCTCGCCTCGCAGGAGCAGAAGGACGCGTGGCTTCCCGATATTTACGCCCTGAAGAAGATCGGAGCTTTCGGGCTCACCGAGCCGCTGGGCGGAAGTGACGTTGCCGGCGGTACACGGACCATCGCGCGGCGGGACGGCGCCAACTGGATCCTCAACGGGGCCAAGCGCTGGATCGGCAACGCCACCTTCTCCGACTGGGTCGTCGTGTATGCGCGCGACGTGGACGACAACCAGGTCAAGGGCTTCCTGGTGGATACCGCACTCCCAGGTTTCAGCGCGGAAAAGATTGAGAACAAGATCTCCCTCCGCACCGTCCAAAACGCCGACATCACCCTGGACAACGTGGTGGTGCCCGGCTTCTTCAAGCTGGAGCACGCCAACAGTTTCCGCGACGTCAACAAAGTCCTCAAAGTCACCCGCCTCGGTGTCGCCTGGCAGGCGGTGGGCCAGCAGGTGGCCACCTTCGATGTTGCCCGGCGCTACGCGGTAGAGCGGCATCAGTTTGGCCGGCCGCTGGCGTCCTTCCAGCTGGTGCAGAGCCAGCTGGTCACGATTCTGGGCAACGCCGTCAGCTCCATGGGAATGATGGTGCGGCTCTCGCAGCTCGAAGACGCCGGGATGGCCAGGGACGAGCAGTCCGCCTTGGCCAAGGCCTTCACCACCGAGCGGATGCGGGACAGCGCGGCCATCGGCCGGAGCATCCTGGGCGGCAACGGCATCGTGACGGACTACGGGATGGCGAAGATCTTTGCCGACGCCGAGGCCATCTACTCCTACGAGGGAACCGCCGAAATCAACACCCTGGTCACCGGGCGGGCCATCACCGGCATCTCGGCCATTGTTTGACCGACTGTCTTCTGTCTCCGGTCGCCGTTGTGCGACCTCGCTTCGCTAGGGTGGGCCGCCCAGTGGCAGGAGGATGGAAGGCCTCAGGTCCATGACGAACTGCAGGGGATTGACGTAATCATCGCCCCGACGCACGCCCCAATGGATGCAGGCTGCAGTTCCGCAATGGCCGGGAAGTGCCGTGCCTACAACCTGGCCGGCGCCGACTGCGGCCCCGGCCGCGAGGGTGCTCTCAACCGGTTCGAAGCTGCTCCGCAGTCCGTTCCCGTGGTCGATGGTGATCACGGGGCGGTCAACCACGACGCCCACGAAGCTGACCGTGCCGGCTGCCGGAGAGGTAACCGCCACACCGTCATGCGCTGCCGCGAGGTCCACGCCCCGGTGCCCGCTCAGCCATGGCTTCGGTGGAGGATCGAAATCCCGCAGCACCCGCGGCCGTGGCGCAAGCGGCCACTGCCAGGAGGGTGCCGCAACATCGGGGCCAATGTCCTCGGCCGTCGTCGTCCCCGCAGTCGTCTCCGCAGTCGTCCCCGCCGGGGCCGAAAGGGGAGCGGGGCCGAACGGCGGGGGTTGTGCTGCGGACCCCACCGAAGCGGGAAGCATCAGCAGTGCGGCCAGGAGAAGCTGGGGTTTCATGGGGCCAGCATGCGCCCGGAAAAGCGGGGCCGGCAGGCATGGCGGGACCTATGTGGATAAGCCGTTCCTGCCGGCCGGTGCTGTCCGGCGGAAGCGGGTCCCTGTAGTACACTTGGTGGAGCAGTTTGCTGCGCCCTCAACGCTTCCCGTACCAGTGGATCACCCCTGCGGTGCATTTGCCTGTCCGGATTGCGTCGGCACGCCCCATTCAGGAGTGTGGGGGAGCGGCAGCTGACTACGCGCATCCAGCCCTCCACAAGGTGAAAGCTCCAGCCCAGCCTTCAGAGGATCATGCCTCCTTCGGTCCGTGCCCTACAGCGCGGATGGGAAGCGTGATGGATGCCAGGAGCACGGCCCAACCCCGGGCCACGCTAAATCAACCGTCAACTATTGGCAGGGTAAGAAGCCTGAGGGCTCTCTCATGAATGACCTGCCGGAAGGAGCGTCGGCATGCCCGTCGTAACCATGCGCCAGCTGCTTGACAGCGGCGTCCACTTTGGACACCAGACCCGCCGTTGGAACCCGAAGATGAAGCGCTTCATCTTCACCGAGCGCAACGGCATCTACATCATCGACCTGCAGCAGTCGCTGTCCTACATCGACCGCGCCTACGAGTTCGTCAAGGCCACTGTGGCCCACGGCGGCACCGTGCTCTTCGTCGGCACCAAGAAGCAGGCCCAGGAAGCAATTGCCGAGCAGGCAACCCGCGTTGGCCAGCCCTACGTCAACCAGCGCTGGCTCGGCGGTATGCTGACCAACTTCCAGACCGTCGCCAAGCGCATCCAGCGCATGAAGGAACTCGAAGAGATCGACTTCGACGACGTCGCCGGTTCCGCGTACACCAAGAAGGAGCTGCTGCTCCTCAAGCGCGAACTCACCAAGCTCGAGTCCAACCTCGGCGGTATCCGCAACCTGACCAAGGCACCGTCCCTGCTCTGGGTCGTGGACACCAAGAAGGAACACCTCGCCGTTGACGAGGCCAAGAAGCTGAACATCCCGGTTGTGGCCATCCTGGACACCAACTGCGATCCGGACGAAGTCGACTTCCCGATCCCGGGCAACGACGACGCCATCCGCTCCGTGAACCTCCTGACCCGCGTTGTTGCCGACGCTGTTGCCGAGGGCCTCATCGCCCGCAACAACCGCGGCTCGGGCGCTGCCGAAGCTCCGGAAGAGCCGCTGGCCGAGTGGGAGCGCGAACTCCTGGAAGGCAGCAAGGCCGAAGAGGCTGCTGCCCCTGCTGCGGCAGAAGAAGCTGAAGCTCCGGCTGCTGCCGAAGCTCCCGCCGACGACGCCAAGTAAGACAACTAAATCCGGATTCTCCGCGCTGCCTGCAGCCGGAGCTGCTGACAGGATGGCCGCCCATGAAGATGGGCAGCCGTCCTGTCGGTCCGTACACCACAACAAATTTCTAGACAGAGGGGTTCACATGGCGAACTACACTGCCGCGGACATCAAGGCCCTGCGCGAGCGCACCGGCGCCGGCATGATGGACGTCAAGAAGGCTCTTGACGAAGCCAACGGCGACGCCGAGAAGGCCATCGAAATCATCCGCATCAAGGGCCTCAAGGGCGCCACCAAGCGTGAAGGCCGCTCCACCGCCGAAGGCCTCGTGGCTGCCAAGGTCAGCAACGGCGTCGGCGTCATGATCGAGGTCAACTGCGAGACCGACTTCGTTGCCAAGGCTGACAAGTTCATCCAGCTGGCTGACAAGGTCCTGGCCGTTGCCGTCGAGTCCGGCGCTGCCGACCTGGAGACCCTGCTCGCCACCGAGGTCGATGGCAAGCCGCTGTCCGAGGTCGTCGTCGAAGAAGGCGCTGTCCTGGGCGAGAAGGTTGTTGTCCGCCGCATCTCCCGCGTTGAGGGTGCCACGGTTGACGCTTACCTGCACAAGACCTCCAAGGACCTGCCCGCCCAGGTTGGCGTGCTGTTCGCAGTCGACGGTGAAGGCGAAGCCGCTGCCACCGCCGCCCACGACGTTGCCGTGCACATCGCCGCGATGGCCCCGAACTACCTGACCCGCGACGACGTTCCGTCCGAGTTGGTGGAGTCCGAGCGCCGCATCGCCGAAGAAACCGCCAAGGCCGAAGGCAAGCCCGAAGCCGCCCTCACCAAGATCGTGGAAGGCCGCGTGACCGGCTTCTACAAGGGCGAGGTCCTGGTTGACCAGGCATTCGCGAAGGACGCCAAGAAGTCCGTGGCACAGGTCCTCGAAGAGGCCGGTGTCAAGGGAACCGCGTTCACGCGTTTCCGCGTCGGCTCCTAGTCGAAACTGCAAGGGGGTGGCCACTTCGGTGGCCGCCCCTTTTGCATGCACGCGATCTGTGCGAACCGCCGCCGGTATCGACCTTTGGTACCGGCAGGATAACCTTTTTTCAGAGTCATCAACGGGAAGGCATCATGGAAGCCGTCAACACTGTAATCCAGCCAGAGAAAAGCAGGCGCCGGGTCCTCCTGAAGCTTTCCGGCGAGGTCTTCGGCGGCGGGAAACTGGGCGTCGACCCCGAAACCGTCCGCGACGTCGCCAAGCAGATCGCGGCGGCCGTTCCCGAGGTTGAAGTGGCCATCGTGGTTGGTGGCGGCAACTTCTTCCGCGGCGCCGAACTGTCCCAGAGCGGCATGGACCGCTCCCGGGCCGACTACATGGGCATGCTGGGAACCGTCATGAACTGCCTGGCCCTCCAGGACTTCCTGGAACAGGCCGGCGTGGAGACCCGTGTCCAGAGCGCCATCACCATGGGCCAGGTGGCCGAGGCCTACATTCCCCGCCGCGCCATCCGGCACATGGAAAAGGGCCGCGTGGTGATCTTCGGCGCCGGAGCGGGCCTGCCCTACTTCTCCACCGATACCGTTGCCGCGCAGCGTGCGCTCGAGGTCCACGCCGACGTCGTCCTGATGGCCAAGAGCGGAGTGGACGCCGTATACACGGCCGATCCCAAGAAGGACCCCTCTGCCGAGCGGCTTGAAACGCTCAGCTACGACGATGCGCTCCGCCGCGACATCCGTGTCATGGACCAGACGGCCATGACCATGTGCAAGGACAACAACCTCTCCATGGTGGTGTTCGGCATGGAAGGTGAAGGCAACGTCACCCGCGCCATCCTCGGCGAAAAGCTGGGCACGCTGGTCACTGCCTAGCTGCGGCTAGGATGATTTCAGGACAGTTCCGCCCCCCGCCTTCCAGAGCGGGGGACGGAAACAGCAACCGAGAACCACGTGCACGGAGCCGGCGCCCCGGACTGCACCACAACCGTCAGGAGAGACCGTGATAGAAGAAACCTTGCTCGAAGCCGAGGAGAAGATGGACAAGGCTGTAGAAGTGGCCAAGGAAGACTTCGCCGCCGTCCGCACCGGCCGGGCCAACCCGGGACTCTACAACAAGGTCCTGGTGGACTACTACGGTTCCCCCACGCCGCTGCAGCAGCTGGCTTCGTTCGCCATCCCGGACGCACGGACCATCCTGATCACCCCGTTCGACAAGACCGCGATGCGCGATATCGAACGCGCGCTCAGCGATTCCGAGGTAGGAGCCAACCCGTCCAACGACGGCAACGTCATCCGGATCACCATTCCGGAACTGACCAAGGAGCGCCGCAAGGAATACGTCAAGATCGTCAAGACCAAGGGCGAAGACGCCAAGATCTCCATCCGCAACATCCGGCGCAAGGCCAAGGAAACCCTGGACCGGCTGGTCAAGGACGGCGAGGCCGGCGAGGACGAGGGTACCCGCGCCGAGAAGGAACTGGACAGCATCACCAAGGCCCACGTGGATGGCATCGACGAGCTTCTGAAGCGCAAGGAAGCAGAGCTGCTCGAAGTCTAATGGGCCAGGCAGATCAGGCCCCCGCACCACGGGCACGCACACGGGGGAAGCAGCCCAGGAGCAATCCGACGCCGAAGGCCGGCCGCAACCTGCCGGCCGCCGTCGTGGTGGGTCTCGCCATGCTCTTTGCGGTGCTGGGCGGACTCCTGTTCCTCCCGCTCGCCTTCGTTGCCGTCACCACGGCCTTCGCCGTCTTCGGCGTCTGGGAAATCTATCGGGCGCTGGAAGCCAACGGAACCAGGATGCCCATCGTGCCGGTTATGACCGGCACGGTGGCCATGCCGTTCGTGGCCTACTTCGGCGGTATCGAAAGCCTGCTGTTCGGCATGCTGCTCAGTT
This sequence comes from Arthrobacter sp. Y3221159, assembly GCF_059089885.1. Lineage (NCBI taxonomy): Bacteria > Bacillati > Actinomycetota > Actinomycetes > Micrococcales > Micrococcaceae > Arthrobacter > Arthrobacter sp. Y3221159. The sequence continues at coordinate 135,028 of NZ_JBNHFC010000007.1, read as the reverse complement.
CTGTCGCCGTGCTCCTGTGGCGGTCCATCGAAAGCGCAGCAGGCTCGGCCAACAGTATCTTTGCCGGCGTCTTCACCCTGGGCTGGGTCCCGTTCTTCATCAGCTTCGCGGCGCTGCCGCTGCACGCCACCGGCGGGGCCTCCCCGCTGGGGTCCTGGCCCGGCGGGACCATTCCCGAAGGGGCGTGGCAGGTGGCGGTGATGCTCCTGCTGGTCGTGTCCAACGACACCTTCGGTTACCTGGTGGGTGCATCCCTGGGGAAACATCCCATGGCGCCCAAGATCAGCCCGAAGAAGTCCTGGGAGGGATTCGCCGGTTCGGTGGGCGGCGCCGTGCTCATCGGCATCCTTGCCTGCTTGTTCATCCTCGACAAGCCCTGGTGGGTGGGGGTGGTGTTGGCGGTCGGTACCGTGGCCGCTTCCACGGCCGGCGACCTCGCCGAATCCATGGTCAAGCGCGAACTGGGCGTCAAGGACATGAGCAGCATCCTGCCCGGGCATGGTGGAGTCATGGACAGGCTCGACTCCATCGTGTTTGCATCCCCTGTTGTCTTTGTCCTTTACGGACTGGTCGCCGGAGCCTGACACACACCCGGCCGGCCCGGCACCTCTAAACTGGTGCAGCGGCGCTACGGCCGAAGAGCATTGAAGGAATCACAGTGGCATTGGACATTCATCGGCAGATCCCCGGGTCCTTTGAGCGCGTGCAGCGCAGCGACTACGGGTACAACGCCAGGCAGGTTGACCAGTTCCTGCAGCGCGCGCGGGTTTCCCTGGAAACCCCCGAAGCCGCAACCCATCCCGTCAACAGTGCCGACGTCCGGGCTGTCTCCTTTGATCCGGTCAAGGGCGGCTACTCGGCCGCGGTGGTGGACGCTGCCCTGGACCGGCTTGAGGACGCCTTCGCCAGGAGGGAACGGGATGAACTGATTGCAGCCCAGGGCGAGGAAGCCTGGCTGCGGGAGATCGGGAACCTTTCCGGGATCCTCCGCGGGCGGTTGCACCGGCCCGACGGCGAGCGTTTCCGCCGCCCAGCCAGGAAGAAGGCGCGCAGCTACAACACGGCAGACGTGGACCGCTTGTGCCGGGAACTCGTGGCGTACCTGGAACAGGACAAGCCCCTGAGCGTGGACAGCGTCCGCCGGGCGGTATTCCGGCCCGCCGTCGGCCGCGAAGGCTACGAGGAAGCCCAGGTGGATGCGTTCCTGGACCGGGTCGTCGAACTGATGGCTGCGATCGACTGACCCGGCCGGCGAGGCTCAGCTTTCGCCCGGCGGGGTGGGGGACAGCGGCGTGAACCTTCGCCAGATTCCGGCGTAGCTGCGGTAGCCGTAGACGGACCACGCAACCACGAACGCGACGGCGCAGATTGCACCCACGATGATCGCCGCCGTCATCCCTGCCTGACCTACCAGGGGAACGCTGACGATGCTGGCCGAGGTGAACGTCAGGAACATGCTGATCCTGGTGAGGACCTCGCTTTGGGTGGTGCTGCGGGATGCCAGCAGGCCCCAGTGCTCGGTGGCGAGCAACTGCGCCCGCACCGCCAGAGGCACCGGCTCCTGCCGGCCTAACGGACTTTCGCCGTCGGTGGACATGGCGTCATTGCCCACCCAATCAGCGTTCCGTGGCCAGCGGCCGCTCCGGGGTGTGCAGGCGGGTCATGACCCGTGCCATGGACTTCGGTACCCGCCGGGCAGTGGCGAGTGAAACAACCACCATCACCGCGAAGGCTGCGGGGACGCTCCACGCAGCCGGCTGTGCCAGCCAGCCCGGGGTATTCCCGGCCCCTGCCACCGCGCTGGTGATCATGGCCCCGCCGCACAGAAGCCCGCCGGTCACCATCCCGGCGATGGCGCCGGCGTCGGTCAGGCCCCGCCACCATATGCCCAGGAGCAGGACGGGACAAACGGTGGAGGCGGTAAAGGCGAATACCAGGCCTACGCTGCCGGCCAGGGTGAAGGAATCGGTCACGAAGGCAAATCCCAGCGGCACGACGGCGGACACCACCGCCGCGAGCCGGAACCCGTTGACGCCGGCGCCCAGGACGTCCTGGCTGATCACGCCGGCCAGGGAGACCACCAGGCCCGACGTGGTGGACAGGAACGCGGCGAAAGCGCCCGCCACCACCAGCGCCGAGAGCAGTTCCCCGGCCGTTCCGCCCACCAGTTTTCCCGGGAGCAGAAGCACCACTGCGTCGGCCTGGCCGGAACGAGCCAGGTCCGGGGCAAACATTCGTGCCACCAGACCGCAGGCGGTGGGAAACAGGTAGAAGACGGAGAGCAGCCCCAGGACGATCAGGGTGGTCCGCCGCGCGGAATGCCCGTCCGGGTTGGTGTAGAACCGGACCAGCACGTGCGGCAGCCCCAGCGTGCCGAACAGCAGGGCCACCATCAGGGAAACGCCCTGGTAGAGCCCGGCAGGGGGTGCACCGGTGGGATTGACCGCGGGCGGCGACAGCTCGGGGGTGCCGTTGCCGGCGAGCATGAACATGATGAACAGCACGGGCACCGCCAGGGCTGTCAGCTTCAGCCAGTACTGGAACGCCTGGACGAACGTGATGGAGCGCATCCCGCCAGCCACCACCGTGAGGCAGACGACCACCACCACAGCCAAGGACCCCACCCACGACGGCAGGCCGGTCGTGATCCGGATGGTCAGGGCGGCGCCCTGCAGCTGCGGGACGATGTAGAGCCAGCCCACCAGCACCACCACCAGGCTGGTGACCTTGCGGACGGCCCGCGAATCCAGCCTGGCCTCGGTGAAATCAGGAATCGTGTACGCGCCGGAGCGCCGCAGCGGCGCCGCCACGAACAGCAGCAGCATCAGGTACCCCGCCGTGTATCCCACCGGAAACCACAGCGCGTCGGTACCGGACAGCAGGATGAGTCCGGCCACACCCAGGAAACTCGCGGCGGACAGGTACTCGCCGCCAATGGCCGAGGCATTCCACCAGGGGCGCACGGTCCGTGATGCCACGTAGAAGTCGCCGGTGGTGCGGGAGATCCGCAGGCCGTAGAAGCCGATCACCGCTGTGGCCACGGAAACCACGGCCAGGGCGGTGATCGCCACGCCGGGATTCACTGTGGCGTCACCTTGCCCCGCCCGCCCACACCCTGGTCACCGGCACGATGCCCGTTGGGCACCGCGCTCACTGGTCACCGGCCAGGTCGCGGTAGCGGGCCTCGTTGCGGGCGGCAGTCCGGATGTACAGCCACGCGCTGAGCCCGATCACGGGGTAGATTCCCACCCCCAGCAGGAGCCAGCCGAACGGGATTCCCGCCACGCGGGCTTCTGACAGGCCCGGGACTGTGGCCAGGAGCAGCGGAAACGCGGCAAGGATCAGCAGGAAGCCGAAGGCCACTACCAGGGCCAGCCGCAGCTGCGACCTGATCAGGGACCGGACGAAAACCTGGCCCACGTCCGATTCCAGCGCGGCTTCGCGGCTCTCCTGCGCGGCCCGGGCCGCGGTGGCGGGAGCGGTCACGCGCACCCTGGTCATGCGCTGGGCCTGATCCGGGTGGCCTCAAGCTTTTCCCGCACCAGGGGCAGGTGGCGCCTGCTGATCGGAAGGCTGGCCCCTGCCACCGTGACGCAGGGACCGTCGGCCGCAAGCTTCATGGAGGTGACGTGCTTGAGCGACACCAGGTAGGAACGGTGTGTACGGATAAAACCGGCTTCCGCCCACTGCTGCTCAAGATCGGCCAGCGGGACCCGGATGAGGTAGCTGGCGTCGGCTGTGTGGAGCCGGGCATAGTCTCCCTGCGCCTGCACGTGCGTGACGTCGTCGCGCCTGATCATTTTGGTGGTTCCGCCCTGGTCCACCGTGATCATCTCCGGCGAGCCGCCGCCGTCGCGCAGCTCTGCGATCCGGCCCACCGACCGGGCCAGGCGCTCTGCCCGGATGGGCTTGAGGAGGTAGTCGACGGCGGCGAGTTCGAAGGCCGCCAGGGCGTGTTCCTCGTCCGCGGTGACAAACACTACCGCCGGCGGATTACTGCTCGTGGAAATGGCGCGGGCGATGTCCAGTCCGGAGACGGCCGGCATATGGATGTCCAGGAAGACGGCGTCCACGGACCCGGTGGACAAGGCCCGGAGGGCTTCGGTCCCGGAGGTCGCGCGGAGGATTTTGCCGATCCTGGCGTCCCTGCCCAGCAGGAACGCGAGTTCTTCCACGGCGGGCAGCTCATCATCAACGACGAGGACGTTAATCATCCTCCTAGGGTAGCTTTCCGGCGGCGCGAGCCGGATCAGGCGTCATGGCCGGGCTGGGACTTGGGCACCCGCATGGTGATCAGGGTGCCTTCGCCTGGAGCTGTCTCGATGATCAGCCCGTGCTCGTTGCCGTAGACCTGGCGGAGCCGGGCGTCCACGTTCCGCAGCCCCACGTGCTCGCCATCGGTATGCCCGGCGAGCATTGACTGGAGCTGCGCGGGGTCCATGCCCACGCCGTCGTCCTCGATGGTCACCTCGGCAAACGCTCCGGCGTCTTCCGCGGTGATGCTGATGTGGCCCGGCCCTTCCTTGGCTTCCAGGCCGTGCCGCACGGCGTTCTCCACCAGCGGCTGCAGGCTGAGGAACGGGATCACCGTGCTGAGCACCTCGGGCGCCACCCGCAGGCTGACCTGCACCCGCTCGCCGAAGCGGGCGCGCTCCAACAGCAGGTAGCGGTCAATGCAGCGCAGTTCCTCGGCGAGCGTGGTGAAGTCCCCGTGCCGGCGGAACGAATAGCGCGTGAAGTCCGCGAACTCGACCACCAGTTCCCGCGCCCGCTGGGGATCCGTGTTGATGAAGGAGGCGATGGCGTTGAGGGAGTTGTAGATGAAGTGCGGGCTGATCTGCGCCCGCAGCGCCCGCACCTCGGCTTCCATCAGCAGGGTCCGGGACGCGTCCAGCTCTGCCAGCTCCACCTGGACGGCCACCCAGTCCGCCACCTCGCCGGTAGCCCGCACCAGTCCGGCGCCGGCCGACGGCGCGAAAGCCGCGACGGCGCCCACCACGCGGGAGTCTGCCCGCACGGGCGCGATGACGGCCGCAAGGCCGCCGCCGGTACCGTCCGCGCCGGCCGGCAACACGGCGGTCCGGCCTCCTGCCAGAACGGGAGCAGCAAGTTCCATCAGCCGGGGCTTGAGTTCCTCGCCTGCGCCGTCCCAGGCCAGGACGCCGGACGTGTCCGTGATGGCCAGGGCATCCGAGCCCAGCAGGGTGCGCAGTTGCCGGCTGGCTTTCGCCGCCCCGGCCGGATTCAGGCCGCGCCGCAGGTGCTGGCCGGCCTGGGACGCCGCGTGCAGCGTGTGGTAGGTGGCGCGTTCGGCGTCCGTGCCGAGGTCCCGGAAGGAGCGGAGCACCTTGAGTCCCACGCCGACGACGACGGCGATGGCCATGGCGATCACGGCCACGGCCGCGGCGGTCAGGAGGGGGGAGTCCGGCATGGAGCCCAGCGTAGCGGCGGGTGCCGTTTGCCGCAGCATCCCGACCGTTGAGCGACCACGGGCGCCCTTCCACTGGAATCCGGCGGCAGGCACCCGCACAGTGATTGGAGTCACACCCAAGGTGTGCCTGCGCAGGGCCGCCGGCCGGTGTGTCCCGGCAAGTCTCAACGAGGAGGAACGATGGGTCACGATGCCCATACTCCGGACGCAGCGGCGTCCGTGGACTTTGAACAGGTCCAGTCGACCGGGCAGTTCCAGGAACTGCGCAAGCGTCACCGCAGCTTTGTCTTCCCCATGGCAGTGGCCTTCCTGCTGTGGTACTTCGCCTACGTCCTGCTCGCCGACTACGCCGTGGGATTCATGTCCACGAAGGTCTGGGGCAACATCAACATCGGACTGATCCTCGGCCTGCTGCAGTTCGTCTCAACATTTGCAATCACCAGCTGGTACGTCAGTTACTCGAACCGGCGGCTGGACCCCATCGCCGCGGATATCCGGAATGAGATTGAAGGACATGAGTTTGATAAGGATGGCAATCGAGTGGGCGAGGTAAACAAGTGACCGGGATTCCCGCAGCGGTTGATGTCGCCGCCCTCAAGGACACCACCCTGCTGAACATGGGCGTCTTCGCACTGTTCGTGGCCGTTACCATGGTGATCGTCTTCCGGGCCAGCCGGAACAACAAGACCGCCGCGGACTACTACGCCGCCGGACGCTCCTTCACCGGATCCCAGAATGGAACTGCCATCGCCGGGGACTACCTCTCTGCAGCGTCCTTCCTGGGCATCACCGGCGCCATCGCCATCAACGGATATGACGGATTCATGTACTCCATCGGCTTCCTGGTGGCCTGGCTCGTGGCGCTGCTCCTGGTGGCTGAGCTGCTTCGCAACACCGGCAAGTTCACCATGGCGGACGTGCTGTCCTTCCGGCTCAAGCAGCGGCCCGTCCGGATTGCCGCCGCCATCTCCACCCTTGCCGTCTGCTTCTTCTACCTCCTCGCCCAGATGGCCGGCGCCGGCAGCCTCATCTCCCTGCTCCTGGGCATCAGCGACTGGGGCGGACAGGCCCTGGTGATCATCGTCGTCGGCGGCCTCATGATCATGTACGTCCTCATCGGCGGCATGAAGGGCACCACCTGGGTCCAGATCATCAAGGCAGTCCTGCTCATCGCCGGCGCGGCCGTCATGACGCTCTGGGTCCTGGCCATCTACGGCTTCAACCTTTCCAGCCTGCTGGGCGCCGCAGTGGAAACCGCCAACAACCCGGCGGTGCTGAACCCCGGCCTGCAGTACGGCAAGACCGAAACCTCCAAGCTGGACTTCATGTCCCTGGGCCTGGCCCTGGTCCTGGGCACGGCCGCCCTGCCCCACGTCCTGATGCGCTTCTACACGGTCCCCACCGCCAAGGAAGCCCGCAAGTCCGTGGTGTGGGCCATCTGGCTGATCGGCCTCTTCTACCTGTTCACCCTGGTGCTCGGTTACGGTGCAGCTGCCCTGGTGGGTCCCGAAACCATCAAGACTGCCCCGGGCGGCGTCAACTCCGCCGCCCCGCTGCTGGCGTTCTTCCTGGGCGGGCCGCTGCTGCTTGGCTTCATCTCGGCCGTGGCCTTCGCAACCATCCTGGCCGTGGTGGCGGGCCTGACCATCACCGCTGCGGCATCCTTCGCCCATGACATCTACGCCAGCGTCATTGCCAAGGGCAAGGCCGACGCCGACACCGAGGTGAAGGTTGCCCGCCGGACCGTGGTGGTCATCGGCGTCCTGGCCATCCTGGGCGGCATCCTCGCCAACGGGCAGAACGTTGCGTTCCTGGTGGCACTGGCGTTTGCCGTCGCGGCATCCGCCAACCTGCCCACCATCATCTACTCGCTGTTCTGGCGGAAGTTCACCACGCAGGGTGCCATCTGGAGCATGTACGGCGGCCTGGGCGCGGCCATCGTGCTGATCATCTTCTCCCCGGTGGTCTCGGGCGGCGCAACGTCCATGATCAAGGACGCGAACTTTGCCTTCTTCCCGCTGAGCAACCCCGGCATCGTCTCCATCCCGCTGGCCTTCTTCCTGGGATGGCTCGGCACGGTGCTGGACAAGAAGCGCGAGGACAGCGCCAAGCAGGCAGAGATGGAAGTCCGGTCCCTCACCGGGGTCGGCGCCGAAAAGGCCGTCAACCACTGACCGTCCGCCCGCGGCTGCCCTGAAACCGCAGCCACCCTGCAACGAAAAAAGCCTCCGTGCCGAATCATCGGCGCGGAGGCTTTTTCAGCGCTGGTGGTGTCCCCCGGGCGGGGGAGTGAGCCCATGCTCGCCGTGCGGGACGGCGAACTGGCCTGCCGTGGAAGCGGCGAGTCCCGGCGTCGCGATTCCTGCCACCAGCACCGCACCGGCGAAGGCTGCCAGCAGCAGCCGGCCGGGATACGCGGCGGACATCCCGGATGCGGAGGATGGGCTCCGGTGCCGGCCCAGCCACGCCACGGCCGCGATGATCATTAGCGTCAGCAGCAGGGCAGCCAGGTGGCTCAGGTTGAGCCCCCCGCCGGCCGGTGCGCTGAACAGTGCGGCGGCCGCATGGACGGCGGCGGCTGCCAGCAGGGTGCCCCGTGCACTCCGGCTGCCCGGAAAGGTCCCTCGGGCCAAGTGGATCACCGCGCCCGCCAGGAGGCCGGCACCCCAGAGCCCGGCGAGTCCGCCCGCGGCGAACTCCGCCGGCCCTGCGGTATCCGCTGTCCCGGCGAAGAGGCTTGAGGAAATGGCCAGGTTGACGGTGCCGGCACCGAAGCCAGCGAAACCGGCGAAGAGCCGGACGGCGGCAGGTACCGGAGCGTCAGAGGCTTCCGGCGCTTCTCCCGGCTCCAGCGTCCGGGCGGGTGCGGTCCGGTCCATCGTGCCCTAGGCCCGGACGGTTGCCGGAGACTTGTCCAGCGACAGGCCCACACCCAGCAGCAGTACGGCGCTGGCAAGGTGCAGCACGTTGTCAGCGCCGTTCAGGGCGATGATGTTCAGCGGGGAGTTCAGCAGGAACAGGCCAAGCACGCCGACCAGCAGGTAGACGGCGCCAACGGTGGCGTTCACGGAACGGGCGATCGCGGTGCCCTTCAGCCCGGCGAAAAGCAGCGTGGCACCGATGGCGAGGTGGATGACGTTGTGCAGCGGGTTGACTTCGAAAATGATGAGGTTGGCGCCCTCGGTGGCGGCGAAGCCGACGCCGGACGTGACGGCGAAGCCGAGGAGGCCCACCAGCAGGTATACGGCTCCGAAGACGGTGGCGACGAGGCGGTTGGGTGAAGTGCGCATGGCCCGAATCCTTCCGGTAGGGCGGGGGAGGTGTTCCCCGCCGGACTGCGGGTCCCTGGCCGGGACCCTCGGAAGCGATTCGGACCATGCGGAAGTGCGGATGGGTAAAGGTCAGCAATCTTCCTAATGCGGAATCCGGAGCTACGGCGCCGGCCTGAGCTTGATATTGGTCATCTTCAGTTCGTCCGTGCCCTCGAACCGGTATGCCAGGTCCACGTTCTTGCCCTCGCAGGTGATCAGGCCCACGATATCGGCAGACTTGACGCCGTTCTCCGTGGCCACCTGGAGGTCGTTGTACTCCGGCTCGCAGGTATCGTCCATGTTGAGGCTGGCGATGCCGGACATGAACGACTCCTTGGACAGCTGCTCCTGCAGCGCGGGGTCAAGGTAGTCATCGTAGGCTTTGGAGCTCTCCCCGGCGATGACCAGCTTGGTGAAGCCGTCCGCAAGGCCCTTGGCCTGGTTGGTTGCGCTGCCCGCCACATTGACCAGGATGACGATGCCCAGGCCGACCAGCAGCAGGACGCCGCCGATGGCTGTCAGAACCACCCACAGCTTGGGGCGCCTCCTCGCCGGCGGCTCCTCGCCGGGAAGGCCGAACGGGCCTGCGGCCGCGTACTGGCCCGGCTGCTGAGGGAGTTGCTGCTGGCCCGGGCCGGGGTGGCCCGGCTGGTACGGTTCCTGGGGACTGCTCAAGGTGGAGCCTTTCCAAAAATGGTGCTGGGGTGCAGAGGTCCGGTTCGGGTCCCCGGCGAATTTCTGGGACAAGCCTATAACCCGGGCGCCCAGGCCTACTTGCCGGCCGGGTTTCGCCGTCGTAAAACGCTCTTTCAGTTACGGCGCTGTTCCGCAAAACGCCCGCTCACTTTTGGCGCCCCTTCCGCAAACGCCCTCTCACTGACGGCGGGCGAACCGCTTCATCCCTGCGGCAGCCCTCCTCAGCCGCGCGCTGATCCGCGTTCCAGCAGGGGCTGCACGCGGAACGGGATGAGCTCACCCATCGCAAGGGCAGTGTCAGCCCGCTCCACGCCGTCGCAGGCCAGGATCTTGCCGTTGATCCGGAAGAGATCCTCGGCGTCCACTGCCACCACGCGCAGGAGCAGGTCTGCGGATCCGGTGAGGCCGTAGCCTTCCAGGATCTCGGGAATCTCTGCCAGCTGCCCCGCCAGCTGCGTGAGCTTCTGCTGCTGGACGTGCACCGAGATGAAGGCCATCAGGGGGTATCCCAGCGAGGCCGGATTGATGCGCCGCTCGAAGGACAGGAAGGCGTGCTTCTTTTCCAGCTGCGCCAACCTCGCCTGCACGGTGTTCCGGGAGAGGCCCAGCTGCTGGGCAAGCGCCACCACCGTTTTCCGTGGGTCCTCCGCGAGGGCCGATAACAGTCGGGTATCAGTGCCATCCAAAGCTTGCATAATGCGCAAAGCTAGCACGGTCCCGACGCCCGGCACAGAGCATTTTGCTCAAGGATCGGCGCGGCAGTTGTACCCCGTGAGCATTGTGAGTAGGGTCACAATTATCCGGGGCAACGGCGCCCGGGAGGCCGGCAGGGCGGGAGCCACAAGTTCCAAAGCTGCTGGTCAACGACGTGAGAAGGTTGCGGGCTATCGTGTCTACAGACGGAACGGGCCAGGGCGGAGCATCCGCCCCCACCAGCGCCCAGGGCACCTCCGGACCGGCCTCCAGGCTGGTCCAGCTGATAACTCCTGCAGGGGAGCGGGTCAGCCATCCCGAGTTCGATTTCTGGGTCCGGGATATCACCGATGAGCAGCTCTGCTCGCTGTATGAGGACATCAGCGTCGTCCGGCGCATCGACCTCGAAGCCACGGCGCTGCAGCGGCAGGGCGAGTTGGGGCTGTGGCCGCCGCTGCTGGGCCAGGAGGCGGCGCAAATCGGGTCTGCGCGGTCCCTCCGCAGCGACGACTTCGTGTTTTCCAGTTACCGGGAAAACGGCGTGGCCTACTGCCGGGGCGTTGGCCTGGCGGACCTGCTCCGGGTGTGGCGCGGCAATGCGCCCTCCGGCTGGGACCCGTACACCGTCAACATGGCCACACCCCAGATCATCATCGGCGCCCAGACGCTGCACGCCACCGGCTACGCCATGGGCATCCAGAACGACGGCACCGATTCCGTGGCCATCACCTACTTCGGCGACGGTGCCACCAGCGAAGGCGACGTCAACGAGGCCATGGTGTTCGCGGCCAGTTTCCAGGTCCCCGTGGTGTTCTTCTGCACCAACAACCATTGGGCCATCTCTGAACCTGTCAGGCTCCAGTCCCATATCCAGCTCGCGGACCGCGCGGCGGGCTTCGGGATTCCCAGCCTGCGCGTGGACGGCAACGATGTCCTGGCCGTGATGGCGGCTACCCGCGTCGCGCTGGACCGGGCACGGCGGGGAGGCGGTCCCACCTTCGTCGAAGCCGTCAGCTACCGGATGGGACCGCACACCACCGCCGACGATCCCACGCGCTACCGGGACCCCAACGAGCTCGAGGACTGGGCCGCCAAGGACCCCATCAGCCGGATGGCGGCGCTCCTGGACCGGAAGGGCTTGCTCACCGAAGACCTGCAGCAACAGGTCAAGGACAAGGCCGACGCCGTTGCCCGCGAGATGCGCGACGGGTGCACCCGCATGCCCGATCCGGAGCCGCTGGACGTTTTCAAGCATGTGTACAGCACCCCCAACTCCTGGCTGGACCGGCAGCAGGACCACTACTCCCGTTACCTGGCCTCCTTCGGCGATCCCGATACGGCCACTCTTGAAGAAGGTGCACGCTGATGACCCAGATGACCTTTGCCCGCGCCATCAACGCGGGCCTGCGGAAGTCCCTTGAGAACGATCCAAAGGTTGTCCTCCTGGGTGAGGACATCGGCACCCTCGGCGGCGTGTTCCGGGTGACCGACGGGCTGCAGAAGGACTTCGGGAAGCACCGGGTGGTGGACACGCCGCTCGCAGAATCCGCCATCGTGGGCACCGCCGTCGGGCTCGCCTACCGGGGCTACCGGCCCGTGGTGGAAATCCAGTTCGACGGGTTCGTCTACCCGGCCTTCGACCAGATCGTCAGCCAGGTCGCCAAGCTGCATTACCGGACGCGCGGAGCAGTGAAGATGCCCATCACCATCCGGATCCCGTTCGGCGGCGGCATCGGCTCGCCCGAACACCACTCCGAGTCCCCGGAGGCCTACTTCACGCATACCGCCGGCCTCCGGGTGGTCTCGGTGGCGAACCCGCAGGACGCCTACACCGTAATCCAGCAGGCCATCTCCTGCGATGATCCCGTCCTTTTCTTTGAGCCCAAGCGGCGCTACCACGATAAAGCCGACGTGGACGAGTCGGCCGGTCCCGGCTCGGCCCTGCCCATGGACCAGGCGAGGGTCCTCACGGAGGGCTCGGACGTCACGCTGGTTGCCTACGGTCCGCTGGTGAAGACGGCGCTGGACGCCGCAACCGCTGCCGCTGACGAGGGCATTTCCATCCAGGTGATCGACCTGCGCTCGCTGGCGCCGGTGGACTACGAAACGATCGTGGCGTCGGTCCGACGGACCGGGCGGCTGGTGGTCACCCATGAAGCCGGCGAGTCTGGCGGGCTGGGTGCCGAAGTAGCCGCGAGCATTACCGAACGCTGCTTCTATCATCTCGAGGCGGCGCCGGTGCGGGTCACCGGCTTCGACATCCCGTACCCCTCCTCGAAGCTTGAGATGCACCACCTGCCCGGCCTGGACCGCATCCTGGATGGTGTGGACCGCGCGCTGGGCCGCCCCAACTCCCTCAGCGGGCTGGAAGGATGAGCGGCACCATGATCAAGGAATTCCGGCTCCCGGACCTCGGCGAGGGACTCACCGAGTCAGAAATCCTCAGCTGGAAGGTGGATGTGGGTGACACGGTGAGCCTGAACCAGGTGATTGCCGAAGTGGAAACGGCCAAAGCGGTGGTGGAGCTGCCGTCACCGTTCGCGGGCGTCATCAAGGAACTGCACGAACAGCCGGGCACCATCGTGGAGGTAGGGAAGCCCATCGTGTCCTTCGAAGTCGCGGACGACGCCGGGACGCCACCTTCCGCGGCAGGTGGCACTGCTGCCGGGGTGGGAGAGTCGGAGGGGGAAGCGCCCAAGAGGCAGCCGAACCTGGTGGGGTACGGCGCCGTCGTCGAAAGTTCCGCCCGCCCGGCGCGGCGGGCCCGCACCTTTCCCCTGGCCGGCTCTGCCGGAGCAAGATCTCCGATGGTCGAACCTGTCCAAGCCAGTCCTGCCGCGCCGGAAGCAGCGGTGGCTGAACCGGCCCCTGAACACCAGGGCGAGCGGCCCCGTTCAACGCCCCCGGTGCGCAAGCTGGCGAAGGACCTCGGCGTGGATCTGGCACAGGTTCCCGGAACCGGTCCCAGCGGACTCATCACCCGGGAGGACGTCCAGGCCTTCCTGGACGGCAAGCCCGCGCAGGAGCCGGACGGCGCCCTGGCGGCCGGGGCCACCTCCATGCAGCAGGGAGCACGGGCGACCCGTACTCCCATCAAGGGTGTCCGGAAGTTCACGGCCGCGGCGATGGTGGAGAGTGCCTTCACGGCGCCGCACGTCACCGAGTTCCTGACGGTGGATGTCACGCCCACCATGGAGCTGCTGGCCAAACTCAAAGCCAGCAGCGCGTTCTCCGGGGTAAAGCTCACGCCGCTGACCCTGGCCGCCAAGGCGGTGCTGATCGCACTACGGCGCAACCCCGGCCTGAACGCGAGGTGGGACGAGGCCAGCCAGGAGATCGTCACCTTCAACTACGTGAACCTGGGTATTGCGGCAGCAACGCCCCGCGGCCTGACGGTGCCCAACATCAAGGACGCCGATGCGCTGTCCCTGCACCAGTTGGCAGAAGCGCTGACGGCCCTCACCGAGACTGCCCGCGCTGGAAAGACCGCCCCGGGGGACCTGTCCGGCGGCACCATCTCCATTACCAACATTGGCGTTTTCGGCATTGATGCCGGCACCCCCATCCTCAATCCGGGGGAAGCGGCCATCCTGGCCATGGGGGCCGTGCGGACCATGCCCTGGGAGTACCGGGGCGAGGTGGCGCTGCGGCAGGTCCTGACGCTCAGCCTGTCCTTCGACCACCGCCTGGTGGACGGCGAGCAGGGGTCCCGGTTCCTGGCCGACGTCGGCGCGATCCTGGCCGAACCCGGCATGGTCCTGACCATGGTGTAGTAGAAAGGCGGCCCGCACCCGCGCCAGAATTCCGGGCCGGCGGTCGGAAGTTTTTGTCCAGATATGGTGACTCCAAGCGGTTCCAAGCCGCCATAGCTGGACAACAACTCCAGTGGTTGTCAGGGGGCCGGGGGAATACTGACGGTGAGGGCGGCCAGGGCCATCCCCTCCAGCAGCGGGCGGGCGGCCGCGGCGGTAATCCTGCGGCCGTGGCTGCGCACGGAATGCGGGGTGGAGTTGATGAGGCCGAACGTGGCGTGCGCCCGCATCCGAAGTTCCGGAATGTCCACGTCCGGGTGGACGCCGGCGAGGACCTCCACCCACACCTCCACGTAGCTCCGCTGGAGGATGCGGACAGCGGCCTGGTCCTGCTCGGACAGGTTGCTGAAATCGCGGTCCTGTACCCGGATTACGTCCGGCTTGCTTAGGGCGAAGTCCACCTGGAACGCCACCAGCCGCTGCAGCGCGGCCAGGGGGTCGGGGCTGGCCTCCACCACCTGGCGGCCACCGTCCAGCAGATCCTGGCTGACCGTAAGCAGCAGGTCGGCCAGGACTGCCTGCTTGCCCGGGAAGTGGCGGTAGACGGCCGGGCCGCTGACTCCCGCCGCCGCTCCCAGGTCCTCCAGCGACACCTTGTTGAACCCGTTCACCGCGAACAGTGACGCGGCGGCAGCCAGCAGTGCCTGGCGGCGGTTCTCCTTCGCCTTGCTGCGCTGGGTCGACGGGCTGCGGCCGGCTGCGCTGCGCTCGCTGGTCTGCGTGGTATCGGTGCTGGGCACTTTTCCTCCTAGGACCCGCAGATTCTAGCAAGGCGGCCCATGTGTTGGACATCACAGTTACGAGAGACTAACCTGAATTTCAGTTATTGGGCACTAACCGAGTTGGAGTGGATCCGGCTTGGCTCATGGAGGAACGGACCGTCAATGGAGACCCTTGTCAGCAGGATCAACCCGGCCAGCGAGGCGTTCGGTGCCAACAGCCAGGCCCAGAGGGAGCTGGCCGGGGAGCTCCGAAAAAGACTGGCCGAAGCGGCTCTGGGGGGTCCTGAAAAGTCCCGGCAACGCCATGTGGCAAGGGGCAAGCTGCTGCCCCGGGAGCGCATCGACCAGCTACTGGATGACGGCAGTCCTTTCCTGGAAATCGCGCCGCTGGCGGCCAACGGCATGTACAACGACGAAGCTCCGGGCGCGGGCGTAATCGCCGGCATCGGGCTGGTGCACGGCAGGCAGGTGCTGGTGATCTCCAACGACGCCACCGTCAAGGGCGGCACCTACTACCCCATGACGGTCAAGAAGCACCTCCGGGCCCAGGAGATCGCCCTCGAAAACCGGCTTCCCTGCATCTACCTCGTCGACTCGGGCGGCGCATTCCTGCCTAAGCAGGACGAAGTCTTTCCGGACAGGGACCACTTCGGACGCATTTTCTACAACCAGGCGCGCCTGTCAGCGGCCAAGATCCCGCAGGTCGCCGCCGTCATGGGTTCCTGCACCGCGGGCGGAGCCTACGTTCCCGCGATGAGCGACGAGACGGTTATCGTCCGCAACCAGGGCACCATCTTCCTGGGCGGCCCGCCGCTGGTGAAGGCGGCCATCGGCGAAATCGTCAGCCCGGAGGAATTGGGCGGCGGGGAGGTGCACTCCAGGATTTCCGGTGTGACCGACCACCTGGCCGAGAACGACCATCATGCCCTGCAGATCATCCGGGACATCGTGGCCACGCTGCCGCCCCCGGCCCCGCCCGCGTGGCAGGTGGAACCCGCCGTCGAACCCGTTGCCAGCACGGAAGAGCTGTACGGCGCCGTACCCACGGACGTCAACGCCCCCTACGACGTGCACGAAGTCATCGCCAGGCTGGTGGACGGCAGCACCTTCCACGAATTCAAGAAGGACTACGGCACCACGCTTGTCACCGGCTTTGCCCGGCTGCACGGACACCCCTTGGGTATCGTGGCCAATAACGGCGTGCTGTTCAGCGAGTCCTCCCTCAAGGGGGCACACTTCATCGAACTCTGCGACCAGCGCGGCATTCCGCTGCTCTTCCTCCAGAACATCTCCGGCTTCATGGTGGGCCGGGACGCGGAGCAGGGCGGCATCGCCAAGAACGGGGCCAAAATGGTCACGGCCGTCGCCACGGCCCGGGTTCCGAAGCTCACGGTGGTGATCGGCGGATCCTTCGGAGCAGGCAACTACTCCATGTGCGGCCGGGCCTATTCGCCGCGGTTCCTGTGGATGTGGCCCGCGGCCCGGATCTCCGTCATGGGCGGCAACCAGGCCGCCAGCGTGCTGGCCACCGTCAAGCGGGACCAGTACGAAGCCGCCGGGGAGGAATGGCCGGAACAGGACGAGGAAGAGTTCAAGGCCCCCATCCGGCGGCAGTACGAGGACCAGGGCAGCCCCTACTACTCCACCGCCCGCCTGTGGGATGACGGCGTGATCGACCCCGCAGACACCCGCACCGTCCTGGGACTGGCGCTCGACGTCGTCTCCCGCACCCCGTTGCCGGACACCTCCTTCGGCCTTTTCCGGATGTGAGCACACCATGACCGCACCCACTGACGTCTCCGCAACACCGGCAGCAGCCGTCGCCGCAGCCCCGCTGTTCGGCACCGTCCTGGTGGCCAACCGCGGCGAAATCGCCTGCCGCGTGATCCGTACACTGCGTGCGCTCGGCATCAGGTCGGTCGCCGTGTACAGCGATGCCGACGCCGGCGCCCGGCACGTGCGGGAGGCTGACACTTCCTTGCGCATCGGCCCGCCCCCTGCCGCCGATAGCTACCTCAACATCGAGGCGGTGCTCAAGGCCTGCCGCGCAACAGGGGCCCAGGCGGTGCACCCCGGCTACGGCTTCCTCAGCGAGAACGCCGATTTCGCCCGGGCCCTGGAAGACGCGGGAATCACCTTCATCGGTCCCGGCGTGGAGGCCCTGAACGTCATGGGGGACAAGATCCGGTCCAAGAACCACGTGGCAGGCTACGGGGTCCCCGTGGTGCCGGGCGTGGCCCGCCCCGGAATGAGCGATGCCGAGCTGGCGGAGGCAGCGGCCGGCGTCGGATTTCCGCTCCTCATCAAGCCCTCCGCCGGCGGCGGCGGGAAGGGGATGCACGCAGTGGACAAAGCGGAGGACCTTCCGGCGGCCCTGGCCACGGCCCGGCGGGTGGCGGCGAGCGCCTTCGGCGACGACACCCTGTTCCTGGAACGCCTGGTGACCACCCCGCGGCACATCGAGGTGCAGGTGCTGGCGGACCACCATGGCAACGTCATCCACCTCGGCGAGCGCGAGTGTTCGCTGCAGCGGCGGCACCAGAAGGTCATCGAGGAGGCACCGTCACCGCTGCTGGAAAACCTGCCCAACGGCGCCGCCATCCGGGCCCGGATTGGCGACGCTGCCTGCAATGCCGCCCGCAGCGTGAACTACACCGGTGCCGGAACGGTGGAGTTCCTGGTCTCCGACGAGCACCCGGACGAGTTCTACTTCATGGAAATGAACACCCGCCTCCAGGTGGAGCACCCGGTCACGGAGATGGTGGCCGGCCTGGACCTCGTGGAATGGCAAGTACGGATTGCGGCAGGCCGGGAACTCTCCATCCGGCAGTCCGACGTCGTGCTGACCGGCCACGCGGTGGAAGCCCGCGTGTATGCCGAAGTGCCGGAGAAGAACTTCCTGCCATCAACCGGCAGGGTGCACCTGCTGGACGAGCTGCCCGCCGGCGCGCAAGGCAAGGTCCGCGTGGACTCCTCCCTGGTTGAAGGGCTGGAGCTGTCCTCGAACTACGACCCCATGATGTCCAAGGTCATCGCCTGGGGCGGGGACCGGGCCGCCGCACTCGATGCACTGGACACGGCGCTCGCCGGCTACACCGCCCTTGGCCTGGACACCAACGTCGAGTACCTCCGGCTGCTCGTCAATGATCCCGACGTGCGGGCGGGACGCTTGGATACCGGCCTGATCGGGCGGAAGCTTCCCGGCCTCACCTTCCGGCGGGTGGGTCCTGCCGAGCTGGTGGCTGCGGCGCTGGATGTCCTGGCCGGCCAGGAACAGCAGCTTCCGCCTGCTGCCGGGCCCTGGCAGATGCGCAATGGCTGGCGGCTGGGCAAGCCCGCACCGCGCCGCATCACCCTGGGGACCCCCGACGGCGGCATGGCCACCGTGGAGGTCACCGGCGACGCCGCGTCCGGCCCGGTGGCGGTGACGGTGGACGGAGGTGCGGGCCACACCGCCTCCCTGCACGTCCAGGGGAAGGGCCACGTGGAATTGATGCTCGACGGCGGCGCCCACCACTACGCGCTGGCGGAAGACGGCACGGGGCAGGTCTTCCTCGGCAACCAGGGCTGGTCCTGCCGCCTGGACGTTCTGACCCGGGAGGAACGGCTGGAACGGATCCTTGCAGCCATCCAGCGTGAAGAGGGGTCCGCTGACCCGGCCGTGCGTTCGCCGATGCCCGGCACCGTGGTGTCCGTCCCGGTCACCGACGGCGACGCCGTGGCAGCCGGCCAGGTGCTGGTCTCGGTAGAGGCCATGAAGATGGAACACCAGCTCCTGGCACCCCTCGCCGGAACGGTGCACCTCAACGCACAACCGGGAGACCTGGTGAAGGCCGACCAGGTCCTCGCCACCGTCCACCCGCATACCGCGGAACAGGACCACCACAATCCCACAACAGGCGAAGGAGCCTAACGAATGCCAGGCGTAGAACTCACCGAGGAGTACCAGGACCTTAGCGACACGGTGCGCGACTTCGCGGACAATGTGGTGGCTCCGGTTTCGGCCAAGCACGATGAAGAGCACAGCTTCCCCTACGAGGTAGTGAAGCAGATGGCGGAAATGGGACTGTTCGGCCTGCCCTTTCCCGAGGAATACGGCGGAATGGGCGGCGACTACTTTGCCCTCGCCCTGGCGCTGGAACAGCTGGGGCGCGTGGACCAGTCCGTGGCCATCACGCTGGAGGCAGGCGTCTCTTTGGGCGCCATGCCCGTGTACCGGTTTGGCACCGACGAGCAGAAACAGCAGTGGCTGCCCATGCTCGCGTCCGGGCAGGCGCTCGCCGGTTTCGGCCTGACCGAGCCGGAGGCGGGATCGGACGCCGGCGGCACCAAGACCACTGCCCGGCGGGATGCGGGGGACTGGGTGATCAACGGCAACAAGGAGTTCATCACCAACTCCGGGACGGACATCACGCGGCTGGTGACAGTCACCGCCGTCACGGGCCAGAGGGAACGCGGCGACGGGACGGTGCAGAAGGAAATCTCCACCATCCTGGTGCCCACCGACACGCCCGGCTTCAAGGCGGAAAAGCCGTATAACAAGGTGGGCTGGAACGCCTCGGACACGCACCCGCTCACCCTCAAGGACGTCCGGGTTCCCGAAGCGAACCTGCTGGGAACCGAAGGGCGGGGCTACGCGAACTTCCTGTCCATCCTGGACGAGGGGCGTATCGCCATCGCGGCCCTGGCCACCGGCGCGGCGCAGGGCTGCGCGGACCTGTCCGTCCGGTACGCCAAGGAACGCAGGGCGTTTGGTAGCGAGATCGGCAAGTACCAGGCCATCTCGTTCAAGATCGCGCGCATGGAAGCCAGGGCCCATACCGCCCGCCTGGCCTACTACGATGCGGCTGCCCGCATGCTTGCCGGCAAGCCATTCAAGACGCAGGCGGCCATCGCTAAGATGGTCGCAGGCGAGGCGGCCATGGACAACGCGCGGGATGCCACCCAGGTATTCGGCGGCTATGGCTTCATCAACGAGTTCACCGTGGCACGCCACTACCGCGACTCCAAGATCCTTGAAGTGGGGGAGGGCACCACGGAGGTCCAGCTGATGCTCATCGCCCGCGAACTGGGTCTGTAGCACCCGGCGTTTGCCGCATGGAACGTAGCCGGCCTGAAAGGATCGATGATGATTGACAAGGTTGTTGCAAGCGCGGACGAGGCAGTGGCGGACATTCCTGACGGCGCCTCCCTGGCCGTGGGCGGCTTCGGGCTCTGCGGAATACCGGTCACCCTGATCGACGCCCTGCACCGGTCCGGAACCTCGGACCTGGAAACCGTCAGCAACAACTGCGGCGTGGACGACTGGGGGCTGGGCATCCTGCTCCGGGACGGCCGCATCCGGCGCACCATCAGCTCCTATGTCGGTGAGAACAAGGAGTTCGCGCGCCAGTACCTGGTCGGCGAGCTTGAGGTGGTCCTCACTCCGCAGGGCACCCTCGCGGAGAAGCTGCGGGCGGGTGGCGCCGGGATCCCGGCGTTCTACACCAAGGCGGGCGTGGGCACCCAGGTGTCCGACGGCGGCCTGCCGCAGAAGTACGACGCCCACGGCGGCATCGCGGTGGCCTCCGAACCGAAGGAGGTGCGTTCCTTCGGCGGCGTCGATTACGTCCTGGAGGAGTCCCTCACCCCCGACTTCGGGCTGGTCCACGCCTGGAAGGGCGACCGGCACGGCAACCTGGTCTTCCATGCCACTGCCATGAACTTCAACCCGCTGTGCGCCATGGCGGGCCGGATCACCATCGCCGAGGTTGAGGAACTCGTGGAGCCCGGCGAGCTTGATCCCGAGCACATCCACACGCCGGGCATCTTCGTCCAGCGGGTGGTGGTGGCGCCTGGCGGCGAGAAACGGATCGAAAAGCGGACGGTGGCCCTCACCGGGCAGGCAGGAGCATGACCATGGACCCGAACAGCCCTGAAGCACCCCGGCCCGAAGCGGTCCGGCCTGAATACCGGCGCGCGGCATCCCAGCAGCATGCCGCACCCGGCGAGTCGACGGCCGGTGCCGACACCAAGGGCTGGACGCGCAACGAGCTCGCCGCCCGGGTGGCCAAGGAGCTCAGCAACGGCCAGTACGTGAACCTCGGCATCGGCATGCCCACCCTAATCCCCAACTACATCCCTGACGGGGTGGAGGTGGTGCTCCACTCCGAAAACGGGATCCTGGGCGTTGGCCCCTACCCGGCGGAGGACGCCGTCGACCCGGACCTGATCAATGCCGGCAAGGAAACTGTCACGGTCAACAAGGGCGCCGCGTTCTTCGATTCCGCCGCGTCCTTCGGCATGATCCGCGGCGGGCACGTGGACGTAGCGGTCCTCGGGGCCATGGAAGTGGCAGCGAACGGCGACCTCGCCAACTGGATGATCCCGGGCAAGATGGTCAAGGGCATGGGCGGCGCGATGGACCTTGTCTTCGGGGCCAAGAAGGTCATTGTCATGATGGAACACGTGGACCGGAACGGGAACCCGAAGATCGTCCAGCAGTGCTCGCTTCCGCTGACCGGCAAAGGCTGCGTGGACAGGATCATCACGGACCTCGCGGTCATCGACGTCGTGACGGACAGGTCCGGGTCACGGCTGGTCCTGCGCGAGCTGGCCCCGAATGTCTCGGTGGAAGATGTTGCGGCGGCCACAGGTGCCGAACTGTTCGAGGAAGACATGGAACTGACCGTATGACTGCCGCCAGGCCGGAAGAAGGGGGCGCGGGGGCCCGGGCGGACCAGGACGCCGGCCCGCGCGTCATCGAGCAGCGCGGGCTGTACTTCGATGAACTGGAGGAGGGCGTGCTGTACGCCCACCGCCCTGGCCGGACAGTGACGGAGGCGGACAACGTCCTCTTCACCACCCTCACCATGAACACCCAGGCACTGCACCTGGACGCCGCATGGAGTGCGGGGCAGCCCTTCGGCCAGCGGCTCGTGAATTCCATGTTCACGCTCGCCACCATGGTGGGCCAGTCGGTGGGCCAGCTGACCCAAGGCACCATCATCGCCCAGCTGGGCCTCACGGACGTGTCCTTTCCGCACCCGCTCCATCACGGGGACACCCTTTACACCGAAACGCTGATCACCGGAAAGCGGCTGTCCGGTTCACGGCCGGGACAGGGGATCGTCACAATGCGGCACACCGGCAGGAACCAGGACGGCACCGTGGTGGCGCTGGCAACGCGGAGCTGCCTGATGTGGACCCGTGAGGCGCATGCGCGGCAGCGCGCCGGACAGGGGAACGGCGGGGAGGAGAAAGAAGGCGTCGGCCGGGGAAGCGGCCACCGGGACGGACAGGAGACAATGCCGGTATGACCTTTGTGATGGGACCCGCCCTGCTTTTCTGCCCCGCTGACCGGCCCGAACGCTACCAGAAGGCTGCCACACGCGCAGACGCCGTTATCCTGGACCTCGAGGATGCCGTGGCCCCGGCGGACAAGCAGCGGGCCCGCGGTGCCATCCTCGCCCAGGTGGGGGCAACGGGCGACGAGCCGGAACTGGACCCGAGCCGGACGATCGTGCGCGTGAACCCTGCGGGGACCGAGGAGTTCGAAAAGGACCTCCACTGCCTGGCCCACACCCCCTACCGGACCGTCATGCTTGCCAAGGCGGAGACTGCCGAACAGCTGGAGGCGCTGGCGGACTACCAGGTCATCGCGCTGTGCGAGACGGCCGTGGGCGTCCTGAACGCCCCCGCCATTGCCGCCGCGCCCAATGTGGTGGCACTGATGTGGGGAGCCGAGGACCTGCTGGCAACCCTGGGGGGAACATCCAGCAGGAAGGACGACGGCGGCTACCGGGCAGTGGCGCTGCACGCACGGTCGTCGGTGCTGCTGGCGGCCCGTGCGTTCGGCAAGGAGGCCGTGGACGCGGTCTATGTGAACATTCCGGACCTTGGCGGACTGGCTTCGGAAACGGCGGACGCCGTGGCGTCAGGCTTCAGCTCGAAGGCGTGCATCCATCCCAGCCAGGCTTCCGTGGTGCGCGGCGCATACGCGCCCTCCGAGGCCGAGGTCACAGAGGCCGCGGCCCTGCTGCAGGCTGCCCGTGCCGCCGGTTCCGGGGTCTTCCAGTACAACGGAAAGATGATCGACGGCCCCCTCCTTCAGCACGCCGAGGCCGTCATCCGCCGCGCGGGTGAACACGCCTAGGGCGTTCGCGCCCCGTTACCTGCGCCGCCTCGTTACCTGCGCCGCCCCGGTGACCGGCGCAGCGACAGCGGCGGTATCGGTTCGTACAGCAGAGTCCGCACCCAGCGGTTCCCGGTCTCGCGGAACTCCCGCCGGGTGGCGAAACGGTAGTGGTAGCTGCGGACGCGCACCCAGCGCGGCGCCCCGCCGTCGAACGGGTCATGGCGCAGGAGCCGCAGCGTCTGCCGGTCCGCCTCCAAGAGCTTGCCGAGGAACGCGTAGAACCACTCCTCATGCACGGTGCGCAGCGGCAGGAACCACATCAGCCAGTCCAGCCGGAGGTGGTAGGGCGCCCACTGCCGCGGAATCCGCCGCAAATCCCCGGGCTTGCCCTTGAACCCGTACTCGCGCCAGGAGGAATCGTCCGGCTCCTCATCCATAGTTCCCTCCACCACGATTTCGATCCGCTTCTTGGTAACGGTGCCGAACGCGCCGTACGTGTTGACCAGCTGCCACCGGTTGAAGCTGGCGTTCATCAGCTGCCGGCTCGAGAACAGGTTCCGCAGCGGCCAGTAACTGAGCACCACGAGCAGCACCGTGGCAGCGAGGGTGATGGCCAGCCACCAGGCCGGCGTCTCCTGCGTCCCGCTGTGCCAGTCCAGGGGAATCGCGGGGATGACGGCGTGGGCCACCGGGTCGCTGACCGCTGCGAAGGCCAGGACGATCGCAATCCAGTTCAGCCAGGCGAAGTTTCCGCTGGCCACCAGCCACAGCTGGGTGGCAATGATGATGCCTGCCGCCACGCTGGCAACGGGCTGCGGCGCGAACAGGAAGAACGGGACCACCAGCTGGGCGAAGTGGTTGCCCAGCACTTCCACCTTGTGCAGGGGCTTGGGCAGCAGGTGGGCCTGCCGGCTCAGCGGGCCTGGCATCGGCTGCGTCTCGTGGTGGTAGTACAGCGCCGTCAGGTCCCGCCATTCCCGGCCACCCCGGATCTTGATCATCCCGGCGCCGAATTCCAGCCGGAACACCAGCCATGCAATCAGGAGCAGGATGGTGCGGGGCGGGTCTGTCTGGTTGGAACCCAGAAAGGCTACGGTGAAGCCGGCTTCCAGGAGCAGCATTTCCCAGCCGAAGCCGTAGAACGTCTGGCCAACGTTGACGATCGACATGTACAGCAGCCAGAGGGCCAGGAAGGCAATGAGCGGCACCCACGGCGGTCCGAGTTGCGGAATCCCCGCCACCAGCAGTGCGGATACCACCAGCCCCGTGGCGCAGACAACCCGCAACAGCCGGTCCGAGTACCGCCAGCGGAACAGGGTGGGCCGGCGCATCCTGTTGAAGGCGCCGACGTATTCCGGGACCGGCAGAAGCCCGCGTTCGCCCAGCAGCGCAGGGAACTGGTTGAGCGAGGAGAGGAACGCCACGAAGAAGAGCGCGGCGACGCCCCGTTGCAGCACCTGCCGGGCGAACTCGTATTCCGGCGCATCGAACCATGACAGCCAGTCCACGGGATCCACGTTACGCCGGGCCGTCAGGAGGTCAAGAATGGTGCGGGATACTTAAGCAATGCAGCGCAGAGTCGTCCTCCTCGGATCCACCGGTTCCATCGGCACCCAGGCGATGGACGTCGTCGACGGCGCCCCGCACCTCTTCAAGGTCGTGGCACTCAGCGCGGGCGGCGGCAACCTTGAACTCCTGGCCAGGCAGGCTGTCCAGACCGGTGCTTCCGCGGTTGGCATCGCCGGGGGCGATCCGCGGCAACTGGAGTCGCTGATTGCCGGAGCGGCAGCCGCGGCCGGAAGGCCGGGCTACCGGCCGGAAATCGTTGCCGGCCCCGATGCCTCCACCCGGATCGCCGAAATCGAGGCGGACGTGGTGCTCAACGGCATCACCGGGTCCATCGGGCTTGCCCCCACCCTGGCGGCACTGAAATCAGGCGCCACCCTGGCGCTTGCCAACAAGGAATCGCTCATCGTGGGCGGAGAACTGGTCAAGGCCGCAGCGCGGGAAGGCCAAATCGTGCCCGTTGACTCCGAGCACTCCGCCATCGCCCAGTGCCTGCGGTCCGGATCCACCGCGGAAGTGGAGAAACTGATCCTCACGGCCTCGGGCGGGCCTTTCCGGGGCAGGAGCCGCGAAGACCTCCACGGCGTTACCCCTCAGGAAGCCCTGGCGCACCCCACCTGGGATATGGGCGTCATGGTCACCACCAACTCGGCCACGCTGGTGAACAAGGGCCTTGAGGTCATCGAGGCGCACCTGCTGTTCGATGTTCCGCTGGACCGGATCGACGTGGTGGTCCACCCGCAGTCAGTGGTGCACTCCATGGTCCAGTTCATTGACGGATCCGTCATCGCCCAGGCATCGCCGCCGGACATGCGCCTGCCCATCGCGCTCGGGCTGGGCTGGCCGGACAGGGTGCCCAAGGCTGCCGCCGCGTGTGATTGGACCAATTCAGTCACGTGGACCTTCGAGCCGCTGGACGCGGCGGCGTTCCCCGCCGTCAACCTCGCCAAGGACGCAGCACGGCAGGGGAGCACCTTCCCAGCGGTCTTCAATGCCGCAAACGAGGAGGCCGTGATGGCCTTCCACGCGGGCCGCATCCGCTTCACGGACATCGTGGATACCGTGGATAGTGTCCTCAGTGAACACTCAGGTTCCTCCCGGCTGACGCTGGAATCAGTGCTGGATGCTGAAGGATGGGCACGGTCCCGCGCCCATGAACGTTTAGCAGTCAGCAGTCTTTAGGAAGCAGCAGCACCCTCTATGACCCCCGTTCTCCTTTTTGTCCTCGGCGTCGTGTTCGTGGCCATCGGCATCGCTGCCTCCATCGCGCTCCATGAAGTGGGCCACCTGGTACCGGCCAAGCTCTTCAAGGTTCGGGTCACCAAGTACATGATCGGCTTCGGCCCCACCCTGTGGTCCCGGCGGAAAGGCGAGACCGAGTACGGGATCAAGGCCATCCCGCTGGGCGGCTACGTGTCCATGATCGGCATGTACCCGCCCAACAAAGAGGATGGCTCGGTCCGCCCCTCAAGCACCGGAATGTTCCAGACGCTCGCAACGGAAGCACGCTCCCTGGCTCATGAGGAAGTAGGCCCGGGCGACGCGAACCGGGTCTTTTACCGGCTTCCGGTGTGGAAGAAGATCATCGTCATGCTCGGCGGGCCGGCCATGAACATGGTCCTCGGCCTGATCCTCACTGCCGTCCTGCTGATGGGCTTCGGCATGGCAACGGCTACCACCACCATCTCGGACGTGTCCAAATGTCAGGTGGCAGCGGGCGAAACGGTGGACCCGGACTCTGCGGACTGCCAGTTGACCCCGGCCGCCGCGGCAGGACTTCAACCCAACGACACCGTCACCTCCTTTGACGGGAAGGTGGTCACCAGCTGGGACCAGCTGACAGAGTGGATCCGTGCCTCCGCCGGCCGGGAAGTGGACATCACCGTGGAGCGGGACGGCGCCTCCGTTTCCACCACGGTGACGCCGGTCCTGTCCGCCCGGCCCATCATCGGCGCCGACGGCAGGCAGGCAACGGACGACGCCGGCACCCTCCTGTACCAGGACGTAGGCTTCCTGGGCATTGGCGCGCAGACGGAGTTGGTGCCGCAGCCGGCGTCGTCCGTCCTTCCGATGGCGGGGGAGAACATCCGCCAGGTGGCCGGAGTCATCTTCAATCTGCCGGCGCGGGTGGTGGGTGTTGCGAAGGCGGCATTCAGTGAGGAACCGCGGGACCCCAACGGCCCCATCAGCGTGGTGGGCGTGGGCCGGGTTGCCGGCGAAGTGGCCGCGATGGAAGAGATCCCGGTCCAGTCCCGGGTGGCCACCCTGATTGGCCTGCTGGCCGGGCTCAACTTCGCGCTGGCAGTTTTCAACCTGGTCCCGCTCCTGCCGCTCGATGGCGGCCACGTTGCCGGGGCACTCTACGAAGGTGCCCGGCGCCAGGTGGCAAAACTGTTTGGCCGGCCTGATCCCGGGGCGTTCGATATCGCGAAACTGCTTCCCGTCACATACGTGGTGGCGGCCCTGCTCATGGGAATGAGTGCCCTGCTGATCTACGCCGACATCGTGAAACCTGTGAACCTCTTCGGCTGATGGCGGCGCCCCTTCTTCCGCGGAGCCGGTTCCCGCCCTGCCCAATGACGGGTCCATATCAGCCGTTGATGGCTGATATCAGAAAATCAGCTAATTCCGATTGATTGATGACGATCAGCCGCTTACGGTTGAATCATGTATGTCCTGACGATCGACCAGCGCGGCAGTACCTCCGATGTGGACCGGGTGCCGGAGCTCATCTCGGACCTGGCAAGGCTGACGCCCGCCACTTTTGAACGCTCCGTGGGTGACGAACTCCAGGGCGTGCTGGCCTCCGCCGACGAGGTGGTGGATGTAGCCCTGCATGCGCTGCGGGGCGGGCACTGGTATGTGGGGATCGGATTGGGAAACGTACAACTTGCCCCTGGCGGCAGCCCTCGTGAAGGCTCCGGGAGCGCCTTTGTGGCGGCGCGCAAAGCTGTGGAACTGGCGAAGGGTGCGGCCAGCCAGGTTCCGTTGTCAGTGGTGGCCGGGACGATGGGTGGTGATACCCGGACCCCAGCCCAGGAAGGTGACATGGCGAGCGCAAATGCGCAGGCGGTGCTTCGTTTGATCGGGCGCCTGGTGCAGCAGCGGACCCCTGCGCAGTGGCGCGTAGTAGACCGGCTGCGCGCACTGGAGGGCGGGGCAGGCAGGCACGGTGGCCAGAAACTCGTGGCCGGGGAACTGGGAATTACGGAACAATCGGTGAGCCGTACCGTGCTGAGGTCCGGATGGCAGGAAGAATGGGCTGCCAGGCCGGCAGCTTCCATGCTCCTTGTCCATGCCCACTCCCTGGTGGCTGCCGGCTCCCGTCCCAAAGGCACCCACACTGAACCTGGCCAGACCGAAGGAGACCGTTGACTGCATTCTGGATCGCTGCCGCCCTGCTGCTGGCCGGGTTTGGCGGATGGCCTGTCACGGCGTTCGTCTTCAAGCTCGCCCGCACCATCGACGACAAGGCGGACGCGGCGAAGGCGGCGGAAGAGGCGCGGAGGGCGGCCGAGGACCCCGCCGCGGACGTCACGGTGGACCGTTCCACCGGGCACCGGCCGGACACGCCCCACCAGAATGTGGACGGTGAACTCACCGCTGAACCCGGCCGGCCGGCCTCAGACGCTGCGCCTGCCGGGCCGGCGGTCCCCAGCCAGCGGATCCTGCGCGGCGGGGCCATCATTGGCATCCTGGAGCGGCTGGGCGTGTGCCTTGCCATCCTCACCGGCCAGCCGGTCGCCATCGCCTATATCGTGGCCGTCAAAGGCCTTGGCAGGTTCGCCGAGCTGAAGGAGACGCCGGTAGCTGCGGAGCGCTTCATCATCGGGACCCTCACGTCGATGCTCTGGGCCGCAGGAATCGCTGCTGCCACCAAGGTCCTGTTCCTCACCTAGCATCCCGCCGGGTACCTTCCCGCACGGCCGGACAGCCTGCGGGATGGGTGGTAGGGCAGGCAGGGCGATAGGGTAGCAGTATGACAGTTTTTGCCGTTGAGTACGTTTACGCCGCCGATTCCGCCGAAGCCCGGAACGAGGCACGGCCCGCCCACCGAGAATGGACCGGCACCCTGGCCCAGGACGGAGCCATCCTGGCCAGCGGACCCTACGGCGACGGCGCAGGCGCGCTCCTGATCTTCAAGGCAACGGACGAAGCAGCACTCAACTCGATCCTGAAGCAGGACCCGTTCGCTGCTGCCGGAGTCATCGCCGGAATCCGCATCACTGAATGGTCTCCGGTCACCGGCATGCTCGCCGGGCTCACCGCCTAAGCCGTTTCCACTTTTTACCTTTAGGAGTCCACGTGACCTCGGTCAGCCTGGGAATGCCGTCCGCCCCGCCACCCGTCCTTGCCCCCCGCCGGAAGACGCGCCAGATCAAAGTCGGTTCCGTCGGAGTCGGCTCGGACTATCCCATCAGCGTGCAGTCCATGACCACCACGCCCACCACTGACATCAACGCGACCCTGCAGCAGATCGCTGAGCTGACGGCATCAGGGTGCGACATTGTGCGTGTTGCCTGCCCGTCCGCGGACGACGCCGAGGCGCTGCCCATCATTGCCCGGAAGTCCCAGATCCCGGTCATCGCGGACATCCACTTCCAGCCGAAGTATGTGTTTGCCGCCATCGAGGCCGGCTGCGCCGCCGTCCGGGTAAACCCCGGAAATATCCGCAAGTTCGATGACCAGGTCAAGGAAATCGCCGCCGCCGCACGCGACCACGGCACGTCCATCCGCATCGGCGTGAACGCCGGTTCGCTGGAACCCGGGATCCTCAAGAAGTACGGCAAGGCCACCCCCGAGGCCCTGGTGGAGTCCGCCGTCTGGGAGGCGTCCCTGTTCGAGGAGCACGGATTCCACGACTTCAAGATTTCCGTGAAGCACAACGATCCGGTGGTCATGGTGGCCGCCTATGAAATGCTGGCGGAGAAGGGCGACTGGCCCCTGCACCTTGGCGTGACCGAGGCCGGACCAGCCTTCCAGGGAACCATCAAGTCGGCAACCGCCTTCGGAGCGCTGCTGTCCCGCGGCATCGGCGACACCATCCGCGTCTCCCTCTCGGCTCCGCCGGTGGAAGAGATCAAGGTGGGAAACCAGATCCTGCAATCGCTCAACCTGCGCCCCCGCAAACTCGAAATCGTCTCCTGCCCCTCGTGCGGACGTGCCCAGGTGGACGTGTACACCCTGGCCGAACAGGTCACCGCCGGACTCGAAGGAATGGAAATCCCGCTCCGGGTGGCCGTGATGGGCTGCGTGGTGAATGGACCGGGAGAGGCGCGGGAAGCCGACCTGGGCGTTGCCTCCGGCAACGGCAAGGGCCAGATTTTTGTGAAGGGCGAAGTCATCAAGACTGTCCCCGAGAGCGCGATTGTTGAGACACTGATCGAAGAGGCCATGCGTATCGCGGAAGAGATGGGGGAGGCCGATGGCGAAGATGCTGTCAAGGGTAGCCCCGTGGTTAGCGTCTCGTAGGGACGCTCCTGATCCGCCCGGGCTCTCCGTCCGTACGTTGGACGGCCAGGACACCGCGGCGCTGAAGTCGCTTGCGCAGCAGGACCCGGTGGCCAATGTGTTCATCCTTGCCCATCTGCGGGCTGTCGGCACGGCGGCGCCCACCAGCGGCGGCGCCGGGATTATCGGGGTTTTCGACGACGGCGTGCTGGTGGGTGCATGCTGGGCAGGCGCTAACCTGGTGCCGGTCCAACTGGACCCGGCCCTGGCCGCGGCGGTTGCCGGCGCGGCGAACAGGTCCGGGCGCCGCTACGCCTCCGCCTTCGGGCCGGCGCCCGCGGTGCTGGCCATTTACGCCGAACTCTTGGAACTGGGGCACCGGGCGCATGAGGTCCGTGAGGACCAGCCGCTGATGATCATCGACGGGCCACCGTGCGTGGAGCCCAATCCCGCGCTTGGGCTGGGGAGCCTCGCGGATTTCGACCGGATCCTTCCTGCCTGCGCCGCCATGTTCGAGGAGGAGGTAGGGTATTCGCCTTACCTCGGCGGCAGGGAGTTCTACAGCCGCCGCGTGGAGGGCCTCATCCGGCAGGGCCATTCCCTGGTGCACCTCAATGAGGTTCAGGAGGTGGTGTTCAAGGCCGAACTCGGGGCGGTCACCTCCGAGGTCACCCAGGTCCAGGGCGTGTGGATGAATCCGCTCTTCCGCGGGAAGGGGCTCAGTTCCGGCTATATGTCTGCGGTGGTGGAGCACGCACAAAAGGTGGCACCCATCACCAGCCTGTACGTCAACGGCTTCAACGTCCGGGCCCGCTCAACCTACGAGCGCGTCGGTTTCCGCCAGGTGGGAACGTTCGCTACAGTTCTCTTTTAGCCGGCCATCGCAGGCTTGAATCTGAATATTGGGGGAAAATTGAAGACGTCCGTGCTGGGAACTTTTGCGGCCACAGCCCTGCTTGCCATGGCAATCACTTCCTGCGGCGGCGCATCCGCTCCGGCCACCGGCTCCGAAGCCACCACGGACGCCCCGGCGGCAACCACAGCTTCCGCCCCAACCCCAACACCAACCCCCACCCCCGAGCCGAAGGTTTACACGGCTGAGGAGCTGTCCGCTGTCCTGGCACAGTTGCAGGACTCCAACGGCAGGAAACTGTCGGTCATGGCCAGCTCCGACCTCGCCGGGAGCATTGAGCAGGGTAAGGCCCTCATCGCATCCATGGACGTCCAGCCCGCGGAGTGCAAGGAAATGGCCGCCTCCACCGGGGTCCCGGCTTTGGATGACGCCGTCATGGCGGTGGGCCAGAGCCTGGACACCGCCGCCGGTTCAATGACCATGCTGACGCTCGCGACGGGCCTTGACCAAGCGTTCGTCGCCGGAGCCGCCGCGCAGGAGCAACAACTGGCAGCCTGTTCCGCCATGACCATGACCGTTTCCGGTGTGACAGCGGACGTCACGCTGACGCCGCTGGAGGCAGTGGGGACGATTCCGGGCACTCTGGCCTTCCGCACGGACACTTTCCTGCCGGACGGCCAGGTACAGTCCATGATCACGGCACAGGCACTGCAGCAGGGCGTGCTGTTCACGGCTGTCGCCGCTGGCGGCGAGAGCGAGGCGGAAGCTGTTGCCCGCACCGGCGCGCTCCTCGACTCAGCGGCGGCCCTGCTCAAATAAGTCGCCGGTGAGGTACCGCTGCACGGTGGGGGCGACGAGCCGGACCACCTCGTCCTGCCGCGCAGACGCCAGGGGCTCAATCCGGACCACGTAGCGGACCATCATCAGCCCCACCATCTGGGTTGCCACCAGGTCCCCGCGCAGGGCCACCTCTGCGGGCAGCCCTGGTACGCCGGCCATGATGCGGCTGATGATGGTGCGGCCCACCATCTCCCGAAGAAGTGTTGTCTTCGCCCGGGATCCGAGTGTTCCGCGCAGGAACGCCACCAGGCTCGCCTGCGCGGGGCTTTCCCACAGGTGCAGGACGGTGCGCACGAGCAGTTCTGCCCGCTGGCCCGGGTCCGTGTCCGCCACCCCGCGAAGGACCTCCTCGGGGTCGGCCGGCAGCTCCACGCTCAGGGCGAAGAGTTCGTCCTTGCCCTTGAAGAAGTGGTGGATCATGGCCGGGTCAACGCCTGCCGCACGGGCAACCTGGCGAAGGCTTGTCCCCTCGAAGCCATGTTCGGCGAACAACCGCCTGGCGGCGTCGAGAATGTGCTCACGGGATACGGCGGCGCCGCCCCGGCGTCCCCGCCGGGCCGTGGCACCACCAGGTCCGGGAGACGTCATGCGCTGCGCCTGCGCAGCGTCAGTGATGCGAGCACCAGTACGGCCAGGACAATGGCAACCATGATGCCGGCATCCTGCCAGAGCTGTCCGGTGGCCTCCGGATGTGCCGCGATTTCCTGCAGTGCGTCCACGGAGAACGTCAGGGGAAGGACATTGGAGACTGACTCCAGGACGTCATTCATCCGGTCACGGGGCACGAACAGCCCGCACAGCAGGATCTGCGGGACCACCACCACCGGCATGAACTGCACCGCCTGGAACTCTGTCCTGGCGAAGGCGGAACACAGCAGGCCCAGGGCCACGCCCAGTACGGCATTGATCACGGCGATCATCACCACGTAGCCCGGCGGGCCTTCGATGTCCAGGCTGAAGATCCAGTAGGCCACGGCGGTTGCCACCATCGACTGCAGGGCCGCCATGATGGAAAACGCCAGGCCGTAGCCGAAGAGCAGGTCCGCTTTATGCACCGGCGTTGTGAGCAGCCGTTCCAGCGTTCCGGAAGTCCGTTCCCGGAGCATCGTGATGGAGGTGACCAAGAACATCACCACGAACGGAAAGATCGCCAGCATCATGAGGCCCACCCGGTCGAAGGTGCGCGGCATTCCCGGCGGAAGCGCCTCGTTCTCGAAGAGGTAATAGACCGCCGTGAGCAGGAGCGCCGGAACCACCAGAATAAGGGCGATGCTCCGCCGGTCATGGCGCAGCTGGTCCAAAACGCGGCCTGCGGTGGCCAACAGCATCCTGGCGTCCATTACCCTGCACTCCTGTCTGCTCCAGCACCGCGGTGCCCCTGGCCGCTGCCCGCGTCCTCTGCCGGCGCCTGGTTCCCGCGGCCGCCACCGGATTCGCGGATGATGGAAAGGAACGCCTGCTCCAGGTCACTGCTGTGCCCGCGCCTGCCCAGCTCGTCGGGAGTCAGCTGCGCCAACAGCAGGCCCTCGCGGAGAAGCAGCAGCGTGTGGCAATGGCTGGCTTCCTCCATGACATGGCTTGACACCAGGAGCGTGGTCCCCGCCTCCGCCATGGAGCGGAACCGGCTCCAAAGGTCCGCCCGGAGCACCGGATCCAGGCCCACGGTGGGCTCGTCCAGTACCAGCAGCCTGGGGCGCGCCACCAGCGCGCACGCCAGTGAGGCGCGGCTGAGCTGGCCGCCGGAGAGGTTCGCCGTCTTCTGGCGGGCCTCCCTTTCCAGGCCGACGGCGGCTATTGCCTCTGCCGCGTCGGCCTTGCCTTTCCGGTGCATGGCACCGAAGTACCGCACGTTCGCTTCCACCGTAAGGTCCGGATACACGCTTGGAGACTGGGTCACGTAGCCCACCCGGTGCCGCAGTACGGTACTGCCCGCCGGCACCCCCAGGACGTGCACTGTCCCGGACGAGACAATCTGGGCCCCCACAATGGCCCGCATGAGGGTGGTTTTGCCGCTGCCGGACGGTCCCAGCAGCCCGGTGATCCGCCCTGCAGGGACGGTGAAATCCAGTCCCCGGAGGACCTGCAGCCTGCCCCGCGTGACCATCAGCCCCGAGGCGGCCACGGCCACAGAGGAGTCAAAGTGTTGTGGTTGGGTTGCCGCGTGGGACATGGCGCCTCCGCCGTCGTACAGGCTGCCGGGCACCTTACTGGCCCTGGAATTCACCACCTGATGAATTAAAGCTAGGCACCGCTCTGCTGCCCGTCAATGGGTCCCGAACCGAAAAATACTTGTCAACGTGGGCGCCGTCACATAGGTTCGATCTAGCTGCGCTGGAGTGGTTTGGGCGGTCTCACCAGTCCTCACCAGTACTTGGGCGATAACGGCGTTGAGCCACGCCCGGATGCGATGACCAGCCTCACTGGGGGGCCAGGGGCTTTGTTATTCCGGGCGTGGCTCTACTGTGTCCGGCGCCGGATGTGTCCGACCGGTGCCGGCCACAGTCGGGAGCGGGGGCCGGGTGCCGGTAGATTAGTACCCAGACGAAAATTGTCCGGCCCTGCTGATCCAGCACTTCCCCAGAAACGGATACCACCCGTGGTCCTAAGACTGTCCCAGCTTTTCCTGCGCACCCTGCGTGAAGATCCCGTCGACGCCGAGGTCGCCAGCCACAAGCTCCTGGTCCGCGCCGGATACATCCGCCGCGCAGCCCCCGGCATCTACACCTGGCTTCCGCTGGGGCTCAGTGTCCTGCGCAAGGTCGAGGACATCATCCGTGAGGAGATGGCGGCCATTGGAGCCCAGGAAGTCCACTTCCCGGCGCTGCTGCCGCGTGAGCCGTATGAGGCAACCAATCGCTGGACCGAATACGGTGAGGGCCTGTTCCGCCTCCAGGACCGCAAGGGTGCTGATTACCTCCTGGCCCCCACGCACGAGGAAATGTTCACGCTGCTGGTCAAGGACCTGTACTCCTCGTACAAGGACCTGCCCCTGAGCCTCTACCAGATCCAGAACAAGTACCGTGATGAGGCCCGTCCCCGCGCAGGCCTGCTGCGCGGGCGCGAGTTCATCATGAAGGATTCCTACTCTTTCGATGTTGACGACGCCGGCCTGGACGCCAGCTACGCCGCCCACCGCTCCGCCTACCTGAAGATCTTTGCGCGGCTTGGCCTGGAGGTTGTCCCGGTCGCAGCCACCGCCGGCGCCATGGGCGGCTCCAGAAGCGAGGAATTCCTGTACCCCACGGAGATTGGCGAGGACACCTTCGTCCGCTCGGCATCCGGCTATGCAGCGAACGTCGAGGCCGTAACCACCGTGGTCCCCGAGGAGATCGACTTCAGCGACGCCCCCGCGGCCCAGGTGCTCGAGACCCCGGACACCCCCACCATTGAAACCCTGGTGGCCGCCTCGAACCAGATTTTCCCGCGTCCCGACGGCCGCGACTGGACTGCCGCCGACACCCTCAAGAACGTGGTCCTCGCCGTCACGCTGCCCACGGGCGAGCGCCAGATCGTCGTCATCGGTGTACCCGGCGACCGCGCCGTGGACCTCAAGCGCGTCGAGGCAAACATCGGAGCCTTCCTGCCGGTCGCAGGCGAGATCGGACTGGAGGCCGCAGGCGAAGAGGACCTGAAGAAGCACCCGCTGATCGTCAAGGGCTACCTCGGCCCGGGCATGTCCCTGGACCAGGCCCTGCTGGGGTCCGAAGGCGCCGCCAAACTGCCCTACCTGGTGGACCCCCGCGTTGTCAGCGGGACCGCCTGGATCACGGGTGCCAACGAGGCCGGCAAGCACGTCTACGGCCTGGTGGCCGGACGCGACTTCACCTGGGACGGTGTCATCGAGTGCACCGAGGTGCGTGCCGGTGACCCCGCGCCTGACGGCTCGGGCCCCCTGGAGACGGCGCGCGGCATTGAAATGGGCCATATTTTCCAGCTGGGCAGGAAGTACGCCGAGGCCCTGGACCTGAAGGTCCTGGACCAGAACGGCAAGCAGGTCACCGTCACCATGGGCTCCTACGGCGTGGGCGTCACCCGGGCCGTGGCAGCGCTGGCCGAGTCCAACCATGATGCCAAGGGCCTGGTCTGGCCCCGTGCCGTGGCGCCTGCGGACATCCACGTCGTGGCCGTCGGCAAGGGCGAGGACATCTTCGCCACCGCTGAACAGCTGTCACTGGACCTTGAGGCGGCAGGCCTAACGGTCATCTACGACGACCGCCCCAAGGTATCGCCCGGCGTAAAGTTCGGCGACGCGGAACTCGTGGGCGTTCCCACCATCCTGGCGGTCGGCCGCGGATTGGTGGATGGCGTGGTGGAGATCAAGGACCGGCGTACAGGCGAAGCGGAAAACGTGGCGGTTGATAAGGCCGTTGACTACGTGGTCAACGCCGTCCGCAACAGCTGAACCGCGGCAGTGGAATTTGGACTTGAATCCCTCCAACTGACAACGCTGCTCCTGCTGGTGCTGGCAGGCTTCGCTGCCGGCTGGGTGGATGCCGTGGTGGGCGGGGGCGGTCTGATCCAGCTCCCCGCCCTCCTGCTGGTTCCCGGCATCACGCCGGTGCAGGCGCTGGCCACCAACAAGCTGGGCTCGATCTTCGGAACGGCCACCAGTGCCACCACGTATTACCGCCGGGTGGGGCCGGACCTTAGGACGGCCCTCCCCATGGCGGTGATTGCCCTGGCGGGAAGTTTCGGCGGGGCAGTGCTCGCGGCCACGTTGCCGGCCAACGTCTTCAAACCCATCATCGTCGCGGCCCTGGTTGCCGTCGCCCTCTTCACGGCGCTTAAGCCCGACGTCGGTGACATCACCGCGCTGCGCCATGATGGCCACAAGCACTATGTGGTGGCATGCCTGATCGGCGCGGTCATCGGCTTCTACGACGGCCTGATCGGACCGGGTACCGGATCCTTCCTGGTCATCGCGCTGGTCTCGGCTATGGGCTACGCCTTCCTCGAGGCCAGCGCCAAGGCAAAGATCGTGAACATGGCCACCAACGCCGGCGCCCTGTTGTTTTTCATGCCGCACGGCTCCATCCTGTGGGGACTTGGCCTGCTGCTGGGCGCGTCAAACATGGCCGGCGGCTATCTCGGCGCCCGGACTGCCGTCAAGCAGGGCAGCAAGTTTGTCCGCATTGTCTTCCTGGCGGTGGTGGCGGCCCTCATCATCAAACTCGGCTATGACATCTGGCAGGAAAACTTCGCCTGATTTCCGCACTGAGTGAGGGGGGTGCCGGTGCTCG
Source organism: Arthrobacter sp. Y3221159 (assembly GCF_059089885.1). NCBI lineage: Bacteria > Bacillati > Actinomycetota > Actinomycetes > Micrococcales > Micrococcaceae > Arthrobacter > Arthrobacter sp. Y3221159. The sequence goes on along the minus strand of NZ_JBNHFC010000007.1, from coordinate 98,297 downwards.
TGGCCCCGCGGGGGCAGGCGTAGCATGCAGGTATGTCACACGGCGACGATGACTACGCCCGGGCCCTGTCAGCCGCCCTTCACCACGCCACGGGGTGGCTGCACAGCCTTCCGGAGCGGCCGGTTGGACCAAGCGCCACTGCGCATGACCTGGCCGGCGTCTTCGGCGGCCCCCTTCCCCGGCACGGAATGCCGGCCGAACAAGTGCTGGACTTCCTCGCCCGGAGCGCTGGGCCCGGGCTGATGGCCATGCCGTCCGGCCGCTTCTTTGGCTGGGTTATCGGCGGCACACTGCCGGCGGCACTCGCTTCGGACTGGCTTGTCAGCGCGTGGGACCAAAACGCCGGCCTCCGCTATGCCACCCCCGCCGCCGCGGCCATCGAAGAAAGTGCAGGTGCCTGGCTGCTGGAACTGCTGGGCCTTCCCCCGGAGTCCGACGTCGGGTTCGTAACCGGCGCCACGATGGCGAACTTCACCGGAATGGCGGCCGCCCGGTGGCGCCTCCTCGCCGACGCAGGCTGGGACCTGGACCGGGACGGGCTGGCAGGTGCCCCGCGCATCCGCTGCTTCGTCGGCCGGGAACGGCATGACACGGTTGATCTTGGACTGCGCTACCTCGGACTGGGGCAACCAACGGCGGTGGCTGCAGACCACCAGGGACGCCTGCTTCCCGAGGCGCTGGACGCGGCGCTGGGGAAAGGCGGGGGACCGGCGCTGGTCTGCCTGCAGGCGGGCAATGTGCACTCCGGCGCCTTCGATCCGTTTCCCGAGGCCATCGCCGTTGCCAGGAAGCATGACGCCTGGGTGCATATCGACGGCGCGTTCGGGTTGTGGGCGGCAGCAGCCCCCGGACTGCGCCACCTGACCAATGGATACGAGGCGGCGGACTCATGGGCGACGGACGCGCACAAGACGCTGAACGTGCCCTACGACTGCGGGATCGCCATCGTCCGGGACGCAGCCGCGCTCCGCTCCGCCATGGGCCTGCACGCCAGCTACCTGGTGCACGACGCCGGAGGGCCCGGGGACCCGTTCGAGAAAGTGCCCGAGCTTTCCCGCCGCGCACGCGGCGTCCCGGTCTGGGCTGCCCTGAAAAGCCTTGGCCGCGACGGCGTGGCAGCACAGGTGCACGGCTTGGCGGCAGCCGCCTCGGACATCGCCGCCGGGCTCGCCGGGCTGGATGGCGCCGAGGTCCTTAACGACGTCGATTACACGCAGGTGTGCGTGGCCTTTGGCGACGACGGCACCACCCGCGCGGTCACGGCCCGCATCATCGAGGACGGCAGGGTCTGGATGTCCGGCTCCCGCTGGCACGAGCGGGACATCCTGCGGGTCTCCGTCAGCAACTGGCAGACGGCCGAAGAAGAAGTGCGCCTTGCTGTGGCAGCCGTCGGCTCGGCCCTCGCCGCAGTCCGCAGCAGCTGAGCGGATAACATCGTCAGTCGGTACCGGCCGCCGCGCCCGGCTCCGGCAGTTCCTGCACCGGCGGCAGTTCCGGCAAAGTACGGCCGGCCAGGGTACTGGCCACCCAGAGTGAACGTGCCAGGTCGCCTTGATGGCCTGGCTTCCCGGCATACCCCAGCGCGTTGGCAACCTCCCTGGCGACGGCCCACTGCCTGGCCACCTCGCCATCCAGTCCCGCTGCAGCGCTGAAGTCGCTGCACCGGCGCCGCAAGGCTTCGGCCGCGCCGCCAGCCGGCAATCCGCTGATCCGGTTCCAGAGCAGGGGTGCCACGGCATACTCGGGTTCGCCGATCATGGGCTGGGGGTCGATGGCTGCATAGTCCGCGGCCGTCGGCCGTCCGTCCAAGCTGCCCTGCCTGGCCAGGACATTGAGGAAATGCAGGTCAGTATGAACCAGGACATCCCGTCCGGACCGCCGTCCCACCGCACCCCGCGTCTGGCAAACCTCCAGCGCGGCTTCCAGCAGCCAGCGGGGGAACGGGCGGCCCAGCTGCTCCCAGTCGGCGGGCAGGTCATCGCTCCACTGCTCGGCGCGGGCGGCAATGTGGTCGAACTCCCGCCACTGCGGCCGGTGGTCCGGTGTGAGGCTCAACTGCCGCACCAGCCCGCCCCACACTTCGGCAGCCGCCTCAAAAGGCACTGTGGCAAGCGAGCTGCCGGCGTCCAGCCGCTGCAAGAGCATGGCGCACGTGCCCGCGTCCGCTTCGAGCAGGGCCACCGCGCCCTCCCCACCCCACAGCTCCAGCGCGTGCCGCTCAACCCGGGCTTCGTCGTGCGGAAAGGCAACTTTGAGGGCCGCCGTGGAACCATCGGCCTGCCGTACCGGTACCACCACCCCGCCGTGCCCGTTCCAGGGAAGGCTGCCGGCGGGGAGGTCGGTTTCGAGGCGCCATTGCTCCAGCCGGCCCTGGATCAGGTCCGGCAGCGAGGCAAGCCAGGCACGTCCTGCGCTGCTCCGGCTGTACCGGGCGGTAAGGTCCGGCGGGATGGGTACGGCTGCTGGCGTGTTCATCAGGTCCAGCCTAGGCGCCCCAGGCGGGACTTCCGGAGCGGGCAGGGCGGGGGACCCGGAAATCCTGCCCTTACTGCGGCAGCAGAGGCAGCCGCGCCTCATCCAGCATCATTCCGGGAACAGCGCCCGGGTCCCCGCCCCAGTGCATTGTCCGGGCCGCGGCCGCCTGCAAGCCCGCCATCGCCCACGCACGGGCGGAGCCGTCCGTCAGTGCCACCACGTCTCCATACGCGGGAAGGGTCGCAGCCTCCAGCCGCGCCAGTCCCGCGGCGGGCGCAGCCAGGAAACCGGGCTCCAGCGCGTAACCCGGCTCCTGCGGCGGCGGAACGGCGCAGTACAGGCGGCTGGCGGCTTCGGCATCCTCCACAAGGTCCTGGTGCCGCCTCAGGAATTCCGACGCCGCCCCGGCAGCATCCGCGGGGAGCCGCGCCAGGGCCGCCTGGTATCCGTAGACCACTTCCAGCTCGGCGGCCGCCAGGGCTGCCAGGGCGCTGCCCGCCCCCGCCCGCCCAGCTGACTGTGTCTGCTCGCTGGCGGGAGCCTGGCCTGACGGGACAAAAGGGCACGCTGCAGCTGTCCCAGCGGACGGTGATCCTGGTGTCACGGGCGCGGTGGCGCCGGGACCCGCCGCGGCCGGTGCCGTTGGTGCGGTGCCACCCGGCACGGCCTGGTTGGTACCGGCGACTGCGTCGGGGCTGCCGGCTGCCGTGGCGAGCTCTTTGGCTGCCAGTACCTGGGCTGTGCCTGCCCCTGCCAGCAGGCGGGCCATCCCGCCGTCGGCCGTTTCCGCGTCCCGGAGCCGTTCCGTACCGCTGGTGGCCAGGGCTGTGGCAAGTCCGGCAGCTGTCAGCCCGGCAGGAGCCGGCGTGGGGGTGCCAGTGGTTGGCGACGGGGCCGCCGACGCAGCGGCCTCCGGCAGCAGGAGCGCGCGGGCCTGAATGGTCAGCAAGGTCACAACCCGGTCCAAGCTGGCGGCAGCAGCGCCGTCGGCCGTTCCGGCAGCAAGCTGGAGCCCTGAGGCGCGGAGTTCAAGGACGTCCGCCAGGGCGGCCGCGCGGGCCTGCTCCGTGAACGGGGGAGCGGGCGGCTCGGGCGGATCCGCGGGAATCAGGGCGAATCCCAGGCTGAGGACAAGGAGTGCTGCGAGGGTGATGACGGCGTACCGGAAATAGCGCATCCGTGGTTGGTATTCCTGGTTGTCGTCGTTCACAACAGACCATGGTGCCACGGCTGAGGGGGATCGCCGTGCACCGTTCTGCCGGTAAAATAGCTACGCTAGTACACACCACATCATCTATAGGGAGGCGGCCGGCATCGTGAGCAATGCAGAAGCCACGGCTTCACCAGACCACACCGGAACTGGCAGGGCTGGGACCGCAGCGGCACACAATCCGGAAGCTGCCCGGCTGAGGGCACTCCTTGAACCCTCTGTCCTGGCCAACAGGCTGTACCTCGAGGACGTGGAAATAAACGTTGCCGGGTCCCACCGGGTGGTCCACGTCGTGGTGGACCTGCCGCAGGAGGAGACGGGCGGCGTAAGCCTCGATGTCATCGCAGACATTTCCAAGGTCCTGTCCGACGTCCTTGACAACGATCCCAGCATGGACAGCCGCCCCTACGACCTCGAAGTTAGCTCTCCCGGCGTGGGGCGCCCCCTGACCGAACCCCGCCACTGGCACCGGGCCAAGGGCCGGATGGTCACGGTGAACGTCATCCAGGGTGACAACGTCACCGGCCGCATCCAGTCGGTGGACGACGCCGGCGTGACGATCGTCCCGGAGATCGCCGTTAAAAAGGGCATGAAGCCCAAGCAGGGCGACCCCATCAAACTTCCTTTCGACAGGATCCGCAGCGGAAAAGTCGAGATCGAATTCAGCCACCTCAATGAGGGCGGTCTGGAACCTGAACACAATGGACCTTCTGAGGAGGCCTGATGGATATTGACATGAGCGCACTGAGACTTCTGGAGCGTGAGCGTGAAATCCCGCTGGACCTCCTGATCCCCACCATCGAGCAGGCGCTCCTGGTGGCCTACCACAAGTCTCCCGGCGCCTTCGAAAAGGCCCGGGCCGAGCTGGACCGCAAGAGCGGCCACGTGACCATTTGGGCTGTGGAGATTGACGACGACGGCGCGCCCATCGGCGAGTTCGAGCACACGCCGGAGGGTTTTGGGCGCATTGCCGCCAGCACCGCCCGGCAGATCATCCTCCAGCGCCTGCGCGACGTTGAAGACGACAATGTGCTCGGCGAATTCAAGGGCCGCGAGGGCGAACTGGTTTCAGGCACCATCCAGCAGGGCAATAACCCGCACATGATCCAGGTCAACCTGGGTTCAGTGGAAGCGCTGCTTCCGCCGCCCGAGCAGGTTCCGGGGGAGAAGTACATCCACGGCAACCGGCTCCGTGCCCTGGTCATTGACGTCCACCGCGGCTCCAAGGGCCCGTCCGTCACGCTGTCCCGCTCCCACCCGGGGCTTGTGCGCAAGCTCTTCGAACTGGAAGTTCCGGAGATCGCGGACCGTTCCGTGGAGATCGTGGCACTCGCCCGCGAAGCGGGCCACCGGACCAAGATCGCGGTGAAGGCGAACGTTCCCGGGATCAACGCCAAGGGAGCCTGCATCGGTGAAATGGGTTCCCGGGTCCGCGCCGTCATGAACGAACTCAACGATGAAAAGATCGACATCGTTGACTTCAGCGAGAACCCGGCCACGTTCATCGCCAGCGCCCTCTCGCCCTCGCGTGTGAATTCGGTCACCATCACGGATGAGGCCACCCGGTCAGCACGCGTGGTTGTCCCCGACTACCAGCTGTCCCTCGCCATCGGCAAGGAGGGCCAGAACGCCCGCCTGGCCGCGAAGCTCACGGGGTGGCGCATCGATATCGTCTCCGACGCCGCCACGGCCAAGGAAAGCTGACCCGCCGCCCGGCCGGATCCTGCCACGCCGGAGCCGGCCGGCAGTTCCGGCGGAAGGCCTCGGAGGGGCTAGAATAGATAGGACCGCGCCTTACGGCCGGTAACCGTGTGCCTTGAGTGTGCCCTTTCCGATGGGGAGGAGCGCGCCCATGGCCTGCAGACATGAACGTCAGGACGATTGCCGTGGCAGAAGTACGTACCAGCGGGAGTCAACCGGAACGCACCTGTATCGGTTGCCGGAAGAAGGGGCCGCGGTCTGAGTTACTCCGGCTCGTCGCCGAAGGCAGTGGATCAACCGCTGTCCTGGTGGATGAACGACGCCGGATGGCTGGCCGGGGTGCATGGCTGCATCCCAGCGAATCGTGCCTGGCTCTGGCAGTAAAGCGGCGAGCGTTCGGACGCGCCCTTCGGGGAGCAACCGGAACCGAAGCCGTGGAACGCCGGATCACGTCAGGTCCGATGGTCACAGGCGCCACGGCGGCTGCGACACCAACCGTCCAACCTGAAAGCGGGTCAGAAATCTGATGGAAACCCGATGAGTTCCCAGCGATGAGTGCGTAACGATGACAACTTTGTTGCGCTCTGCAATGGGCCCTTATGCAGCATCCGCGGCTGGGGCCCGCAGTAAGAAGTAGACGGTTCGTGCCTGGCTCGGTGCGGACCGAGACAGGAGAAATGTGGCCAAGGTCCGCGTACACGAGCTCGCGAAAGAGCTCGGTATTACTTCCAAAGATGCAGTGACGAAACTGCAGGAACTGGGCGAATTCGTTCGCTCCGCCTCATCCACCATTGAGGCCCCCGTCGTGCGCAAGCTGCGCAACGCCTTCCCCGATGCTGCCCCCAAGAGCGCAGCACCTGCAGCTGCCCCCAAGAGCGCAGCACCTGCAGCTGCTCCCAAGGCACCTGCACCCGCCGCGGAAGCACGTCCGTCAACCCCGGCTCCAGGCCCGGCAGCTCCCAAGGCTCCGGCACCCGCAGCCCCCGCCCAGGCGGCTGCCCCGTCGGCACCTGCTGCCAGCGCGCCGTCGGCACCTGCTGCCAGCGCTCCGGCTGCACCCGCCGCGCCCGCAGCACCCTCCACCGGCGCAAAGCCCGGTGCCCGTCCGGCTCCCAAGGCTGACACCCCCGCCGCCCGCCCGGGTGGCTCCACTCCCGGTTCCAACGCGCCCCGGCCGGGCGGCCCCCGTCCCGGCAACAACCCGTTCGCCACCTCGCAGGGCATGCCCCGCGGCCGTGGCGGCGACGGTGACCGCGCTCCCCGTCCGGGCAACAACCCGTTTGCCACGTCGCAGGGCATGCCCCGCCCGGGTGGCGGCCGCACCGACGGTGACCGTCCCGGTGGTCCGCGTCCCGCTGCCGGTGCCGGTGGTCCCCGTCCGGGTGGTCCGCGCCCCGCTGCCGGTGCAGGTGGCCCCCGTCCCGCAGCCGGTGCCGGCGGTCCCCGTCCCGGTGCACCCCGGCCCGGTGGTCCGCGTCCTACTCCCGGCATGATGCCCAACCGCACTGAGCGTCCCGCACCCGCAGGTGCAGGCCGTCCCGGTGGCGGTGGCCGTGGTCCCGGACGCCCTGGTGGCGCTCCCGGAACCGGTGGTCCCGGTGCCGGAGGCGGTGCTCCCGCCGGCGGTGGCTTCGGCAAGGGCGGCCGCGGCCGCGGCGGCACCCAGGGCGCCTTCGGCAAGGGCGGCGCAGGCCGTGGCAAGCAGCGCAAGTCGAAGCGCGCAAAGCGCCAGGAACTTGAGCAGATGAGCGCACCGTCGCTGGGTGGCGTGAGCGTACCCCGCGGCGACGGCAACACCGTTATCCGGCTGCGCCGAGGCTCCTCTATCACGGACTTCGCCGACAAGATCGAGGCAAACCCCGCCGCACTGGTGACCGTGCTGTTCCACCTCGGTGAAATGGCCACCGCCACCCAGTCGCTGGACGAGGACACCTTCGCGCTGCTGGGCGAGGAACTGGGCTACAAGCTGCAGGTCGTGTCCCCGGAGGACGAGGAGCGCGAGCTGCTGTCCACCTTCGACATCGATGTGGAAGCCGAACTCGAAGCCGAGGGCGACGACGAACTCGAGCCGCGCGCTCCGGTGGTCACCGTCATGGGCCACGTTGACCACGGTAAGACCCGGTTGCTGGATGCCATTCGCAACTCGGACGTCGTGGCCGGCGAGCACGGCGGCATCACCCAGCACATCGGTGCCTACCAGATCAGCCATGAGCATGAGGGCACCCTGCGCGACATCACCTTCATCGACACTCCCGGCCACGAGGCGTTCACCGCCATGCGTGCCCGTGGTGCGAAGGTCACCGACATCGCCATCCTGGTGGTCGCAGCGGACGACGGCGTTATGCCGCAGACCGTTGAAGCGCTCAACCACGCCCAGGCCGCCAACGTGCCGATCGTCGTGGCCGTGAACAAGATCGACAAGGAAGGCGCCAACCCTGACAAGGTCAAGGGCCAGCTGACCGAGTACGGCCTGGTTCCGGAAGAATACGGTGGCGACACCATGTTCGTTGAGGTCTCGGCCCGCCAGAACCTGAACATCGACGAACTGATCGACGCTGTGCTGCTGACCGCCGACGCTGCGCTGGACCTCCGGGCCAACCCGGACAAGGCCGCCCGCGGTATTGCCATCGAAGCCAACCTGGACAAGGGCCGGGGTGCGGTGGCAACCGTCCTGGTGCAGTCCGGTACCCTGGCCGTCGGCGACACGATCGTGGCCGGCACGGCCCACGGCCGCGTCCGCGCCATGTTCGACGAAGACGGCGAAGCCCTCGACGTCGCGCTGCCGTCCCGTCCGGTCCAGGTCCTGGGCCTGTCCAACGTGCCGCGTGCCGGTGACAGCTTCCTGGTGACCTCCGATGAGCGTACGGCCCGCCAGATCGCCGAGAAGCGTGAGGCCGCGGACCGCAACGCCCAGCTCGCCAAGCGCCGCAAGCGCATCAGCCTGGAAGACTTCGACCAGGCAGTGGCCGACGGCAAGATCGACACCCTCAACCTCATCCTCAAGGGTGACGTGTCCGGTGCCGTGGAAGCCCTCGAGGACGCCCTGCTCAAGATCGACGTCGGCGAAGGCGTTCAGCTGCGCGTCATCCACCGCGGTGTTGGTGCCATCACGCAGAACGACGTCAACCTGGCAACGGTCGACTCCGCCGTCATCATCGGCTTCAACGTCAAGCCGGCCGAGCGGGTTGCCGAACTGGCAGACCGCGAAGGCGTGGACATGCGCTTCTACTCGGTCATCTACGCTGCAATCGATGACATCGAGATGGCGCTCAAGGGCATGCTCAAGCCGGAATACGAAGAATTCCAGCTGGGCACCGCCGAGGTCCGCGAAGTCTTCCGCTCCTCCAAGTTCGGAAACATCGCAGGCTCCATCGTCCGCAGCGGCATCATCCGACGTAACACCAAGGCACGCATCAGCCGCGACGGCAAGGTCATCGGTGACAACCTCACCATTGAGACGCTCAAGCGCTTCAAGGATGACGCCACCGAGGTCCGCACCGACTTCGAGTGTGGTATCGGCCTTGGCTCGTACAACGACATCGTTGAAGGTGACATCATCGAGACCTTCGAGATGCGCGAGAAGCCGCGCGTTTAGCCTGTCTGTTGTTTGGGGCCGTCGGGATTTTTCCGGCGGCCCCGCCCCTACGCTGGGCGGCTTGGGATCTTCGATCCCTCGCCGCCCAGCTTCGGTAGGCCCGATGCCACTCCCGGGACGCCGGAAAAATCCCGCCGGGTCCGTTACCAGACTCGCCTAAGTGCGTGGCATCCAAACCCAACGTGTGTACGGAAGCGCCCTGCGCCGTCGTACGTCCCAAATTCTTATCTTTATTAGGAGTTGTTCATGGCTGATCCGGCACGTGCTGCCAAAATGGCGCAGCGGATTAAGGTTGTTGTTGCTGAGGCCCTGAGCCGGAAGGTTAAGGATCCGCGGCTTGAAGGCATTACTGTTACCGATGCCCGCGTGACCAATGATCTTCAGCATGCCACCGTTTACTACACCGTCTTTGGGGACCAGGCTTTGCAGTCTGATGCTGCCAAGGGGCTGGAGAAGGCCAAGGGTGTGCTGCGGCAGGAGGTGGGCCGCAACATCACTGCGCGGCTGACTCCCACGCTTGAATTCGTGGCCGACCAAATTCCGGTCAACGCCTCCAATCTGGAGGAACTGCTGCGGGAAGCGAAGAAGCGTGACGCCGAGGTGGCCGCCCTGGCTGCCAAGGCCAAGCACGCCGGCGACGCCGACCCCTACAAGAGCGATGCGTCCCCTGACGTGGAGATCGACGAAGACGACTTCGACGAAGAGGACCTCGACCTCAACGACGCCGACCAGTTCGACGAAGACGGCAACAAGTAGCCCCGAAAACCCCAGCAGAAGGCCCGGACCGCGAATGCAGTCCGGGCCTTCTGCTTCCCAGAAACCTTTGTGCATGCCTCCTGCAGGTGCCTACCGGATGTCAGCCTTGATGACGCGCCCGGTGGCCGGTGGCGGTCCTGCCGCTTCAGGCCCGCCCATCGGTGGCAGCGCGTCAACTGTGGCGTACAGCGTCCGGCCCTGGATTTCGACGTCGGCCGGCTGGTTCACTGCCAGGAACTGGGTGCGGTGTCCTTTCCAGGCGTGGAATTTCAGGATCTCGTTGCCGAAGAGCGATGCCACGTAAACGTCGCCGGTGTTGGCCACAGCCAGGCCCGTGGGGCTGAGGATGTTTTCGACCCAGAGTTTTGTCTGGCCGGTCCAGGGATTCACCTTGAAGACCGCGCCGCGGTGGCCGAGCTCCGGAATTTCCGGACCGCCCGGCAGGGACGTCACGTACAGCCATCCGTCGGGGCCGAACTCCACGTCCGTGGGGACGGGCTCAAAGGCATACGTCCGCCCGGCAACACAAGCAGGAACGTTGAAGGTATTGCCCGCCATGTCCACGGGGAGTACCAGGCCTGCCGGTACGACTGCGGGCCTGGGCGGAAGGACAGCCAAGGTGCTGACCTGGCCCGAATGAATGTTCACCTCAAGGATCGCGTTGGCCCCGGCATCGGCCACGTACGCAGTGTTGCCCCGCACCGCGGTGGCATAGGCGTTCGAGTCGAGTTTGCCCTTGTAGCGGGCCGGGAAAGCTTCGGGCCAATCCTTGAGGCACTGATCGCTGACGTCACTTCCGAAGCCGTACTGCTGGTTGCCATCGGGATTATTCTTCCGCTCGTAATCCGCCAGGTCGGCTATAAGCCGCTCCTCGCCGTGCGGCCTGATGGCTTTCAGGTAGCCCTTCAGGCCCTCCGCAGGACCTCCGGCGCCGGCCGTTTCCAGGAAGAACGTTGTGGTTCCACGGGTTTCCACGCCAGCCACGCCAAAGCCTTCGGGGGCCTGGTAGATGTCCTCGACGTCGCCGTCCCTGTCGATCCGGCTGAGCGTGCCAGCGAAGTCCTGCGTCACGTACAGGGACTTGCTTGTCCCGACGGCCAGGTGCAGGGGAGAGACCAGGCCGGTGGCCACTTCCTCGTAGGGCTCGCCGTGGTGGCCCCAGTCGGAGGCCGAAGACGGTGCGGCCGGGGCGATGACAGCTGCCAGGGCCAGGGAGGCGATCAAGGTGAGCTTTCTCTTCATTGCGTACTCCGGGGTTGGCGCCCTATAACGGGCCGGGATGAGGGTGCCCCACGGGGAGGCAGTACAGCTGAAGCCCCAGGGCGCCAGACTATGCCTGCGGTGAACAGATGTCGTCGGGACTTTCCCCCTAATACGCCCCCTATTTCATCCCCTAACCGGGATGCGGTGGCTAGGATCGAGCTATGACCCAGGCACCTGAGCACCTTGAGTCCACGCGGTACCTTGAGCAGGCCGTGGAATTGGCCGTCCGGAACGTTGCCGAGGGCGGCGGGCCGTTCGGTGCGGTGGTGGTGACTGCCGACGGGCGGGTGCACGAAGGCGTCAACCGGGTCACCCGGGACAACGATCCAACCGCCCACGCGGAGGTGGTGGCCATCCGCGCCGCCGCCTCGGCGACAGCCAACTTCGACCTCCACGGCGCGGTGCTGTACGCCAGCTGCGAGCCCTGCCCGCTCTGCCTTGCGTCCGCCCTCTGGGCCCGGATCGGCCGCGTATACTTCGCCGCTGACCGTCACGGCGCCGCAGCTGCCGGGTTCGATGACGCCTTGTTCTACGACTACTTCAGCGGCGCCCGCCCGGAGCTGATGCCGGTCACCCGCGGTGACATCCCGACGTCGGGCGCCCCCTTCCAGGCTTGGGACGCCTTCGCCGGAAGGAGGGAGTACTAGGCATGGAACCCGCACTCATCGCCTGCCCCTCCTGCGGCAAGACCAACAGGATTCCGGCGCAGGCAGCCGGGATGCCGCGCTGCGGCAACTGCAAGGCCGGGCTGCCCTGGATCGTCAACGCCGGAGATGTTGACTTCGCCGCCGTGGCCGAGAGGTCACGCGTGCCGGTGCTGGTGGACTTCTGGGCGGACTGGTGCGGGCCCTGCCGCATGGTGAGTCCGGTCCTGGACAAGCTCGCCCGCGAACGGCCAGGCCGGATCAAGCTGGTCAAAGTCGATGTGGACAAGGCCCCGGGCCTGTCGCGGCGGTTCGATGTGCAGGCAATCCCCACCCTGATGGTGCTGGTGGACGGAAAGGTTGCCGCCCGGCAGGCAGGCGCGGCGCCTGCAGAGGTGCTCCGCTCCTGGCTTGACGGAGCCCTCAGCGGCGCGGCACGCTAGCGGCCGGGGCCGTTACTCCAGGCCGGGCCTCGCCGGCAGGCGCGATAGCCCCTCCAGCAGTTCCTGCTTCCGTCCGCACAGGGCAATCCGGACCCAGCCCTCGCCGATCGACCCAAAAGCAGTGCCCGGGGCCAGGGCAACACCGGCGTCCGCCAGGAACCGGCGCACCCATGCCCGCACGTCGCCACCACTGGCGTGCGACATATCCGCCCACAGGTAGAAGGCGCCCTGGGCCTGGAGGTACGGGATGCCCTTGGCGTCAAGGACTGCGGAGGCGGCGTCGCGGTTCTCCCGGTAGTGCCGGTGGGCGTGCTGCACATAGTCCTGGGGGCCGGTGAGGGCAGCGAGTGCGGCGTACTGGGGCGGCGCCGCGACGCAGGAGACGATGGATTCCATCACGTTGTCCATCTGCTGCTTCAACTCCGGCGGACACACCAGCGCCCCGACCCGAAGGCCCGTGAGCCCATAAGTCTTGGACAGGGTCAGGGAGGTGAAGACCCGCGCTTCGCCGGGCGTGCCGCCGTCGAACCTTGCCGGGCTGATGTGGGGCACGTCGTAGGTGAACGCCTCGTAGCATTCGTCCGAGATGACCCAGAGATCATGCCGCCGGGCCAGGTCCATGAGCTCGCGGGTCAGGTCCCCGCCCAGGACGGCACCGAGCGGGTTGGACGGTGAGTTCAGCACCAGCACCCGGGTTCGGTCCGTAATGAGCGCTTCGACATCCTCCGGCCGGGGCTGGAATCCATGCCCGGGGTACAGCGGGTACCCCACGGGCACGGCGTTCAGGAGCCGGCCGGTCATCGCGAAGGTGGGGTAGCCCGGGTTGGGGATGAGGATTTCATCGCCGGGGGAGAGCAGCAGGCTCATGGCCAGGTGCAGGCCCTGCTGAGCGCCCGCCACGACGTACACCCGGTCGGCTCCCACATCCACGCCCTGCTGTTCCCGGAACCTGGCGGCGAAGGCTTCGCGCAGGTCAGGAATACCTGCATTGGGGGTGTAGTTCGTTTCATCGCGGTCCAGGCACGCCATGCCGGCGTCCAGCACGTGGCGGGGGAGCGGGAAGCCCGGCTCCCCGATGCTCAGGACCAGTGCGCCGGGGGTGCGCCACGCCGCCTCGGTGATCTCACGGATCTGGTTGACGGGCACGTCGCGGACATGGGCGGCAAGCTCGGGCATGCCTGCCATCCTAGCTGCCGCCATCCTGCACCGGCGCCCCAGCCTGCGCCGATATACTGGTAGGCGTGCTTTCTGGACTGGTGATAGTGGACAAGCCGCAGGGATGGACCAGCCATGATGTGGTTGGCCGGATGCGGCGCCTCGCAGGGACCCGGAAAGTGGGGCACGCGGGAACCCTTGATCCAATGGCCACCGGCGTCCTGGTGGTCGGCATCAACAAGGCCACGCGGCTGCTCACCTACATCGTGGGCACCTCCAAGACCTACACGGCCACCATCCGCCTTGGGCAGTCCACAGTGACGGACGACGCCGAGGGTGAAGTGACTGCCACGGCCTCCGCCGCCGCCGTGGACGAGCAGGCGATTCACGACGGCGTCGCAGCGCTCACGGGGGACATCCAGCAGGTGCCCAGCAGCGTCAGCGCCATCAAGGTCAATGGCGAACGTGCTTATGCGCGGGTCCGGTCCGGTGAGGACGTCAAGCTCACAGCCCGCCCCGTCACCATCCACCGCTTCGAGGTCCACGGCATCCGCCGGGATGACGAAGCCGGCGTGGTGGATGTGGACGTAACGGTGGAGTGCTCCTCAGGTACCTACATCCGCGCCCTCGCCAGGGACCTGGGCAACGCTTTGGGCGTCGGCGGGCACCTCACGGCGCTCCGGCGGACCCACGTTGGTCCGTACTCCCTTGAGCAGGCACGCACCCTCGAACAGCTCGCCGAGGAGCTCAACGTCGTGGAAATGTCCCAGGCGGCGCGGGCGCTGATGCCCAACCGGGAGCTCACCCCCGAGGAAACCACGGAAATCTCGTTCGGCCGCCGCATTGCCGCCGGAGCGGAACCGGGGAGCCCCTCCGCCGCCACGCCCGACCATCCCGCCGCCGCTTTCGCCCCGGACGGAAGCCTGGTGGCACTGCTTGCTGACGCCGGCAGTTACGCCAAGCCGGTCCTGGTGTTCGCACCCGGCAACGGCGCACCCACGGCGGCGGCAGCGGGGGAGGCCTAGGTTGGACGCGTATTTCTGGATCATCCTGGCGGTTGGCCTGCTGTCCACCGCCATCTGCCTGGTGGCCGGCATTATGAAGAAGGCGCCCAACGACGTCACCATCCTCTCGGTGGCCGCCGTGGAACTCGCCCTGGTTGTCTATCTTGTGGGTTCGATCGTCCGGGTCATCGCCGGGGAACCCATCGCGGGCGAGGCGTGGGAGTTCTGGGGCTACCTTGCCACGGCCATGCTCCTGCCCCCGGCTGCCGTCTACTGGTCCATCCTGGAACGGACGCGGTGGAGCAACTTCGTCCTGGCCGCCGTCGGTGTGACGGCCCTGGTGATGGCCGCCCGCATGAACCAGATCTGGTACTGAAGTGGAAGAAGCACGCAACGTGAATGACCAGCAATCAGCCGCCGTCGGCAGTGCACCCGCCGGCACCTCCCGCAATACACGCAACACGGGCCCGGGACGGCTCCTTATCGCCGTCTACGCCGTTTTTGCCATTTCGGCCTCTGCCCGCGCCGGCTACCAGATCCTCACCAAGTTCTCCGAGGCCCCGCTTGCCTACCTGCTGTCCGCCTTCGCGGCCCTGGTCTATGTGATAGCCACGGTCTCCCTGGCGAAGGCCGGCAGCACCTGGTTCAAAGTGTCCGTCGCCGCCGTGCTGGTGGAACTTGTGGGCGTCCTGGTGGTGGGGGCGCTGAGCGTCTTCGATGCCGTGGCGTTCCCCCATGAAACCGTGTGGTCCCTGTTCGGCCGCGGCTACGGCTTCATCCCGCTCCTGCTGCCGATCCTCGGCCTGGTGTGGCTGTACCGGCGCCGGCCCCCGGGAAAAGGGGCACGGTGAATACGGGTAACCTTGAAGAGTTCCGCGGCCGGTCCGGCTGCGGAATGTTGATGCTGCAGGCAGTCTAAGGCGAGGGTGATGGTCTACATCTGGAACGATCCGTCCGAGGTCCCGGCGGACTTCGGCCCATCTGTCGTCACCATTGGGAACTTCGACGGCGTGCACAGGGGACACCAGCAGGTGCTGTCCCAGCTGATCCGGACGGCGCGCCTCACCCGCTCCAAAGCGGTAGCGGTCACCTTCGATCCCCACCCTGCCCTGGTCCATCGTCCCGAGTCCGCCCCCGAGTTGATCATGGGGCTGGACGACAAGCTGGAGGCACTCGGGGAGCTGGGCCTGGACGCGATTTTGGTCATGAAGTACTCACTGGACCTCGCAAGTCTCACCGCGGAGGAATTCGTGGAGCAGTACCTGGTGGACTGCCTGCACGCCAGCCACGTCGTGATCGGCCATGATGCCCGCTTCGGCCGCGGCAATTCCGGGGACCTGGACACCATGAAGGCCCTGGGCGAAAAGTTCGGCTTCGAGGTCCAGGTGATCAGCGAGTTCGGCTCCGAGGGTTACCCCCTGCATGACGACGACGGCAAGGACCGCCGCTGCTCGTCCACGTGGGTCCGCGAAGCGCTGCAGGAAGGCGACGTCGCCACGGCGGCTGCCGTGCTGGGCCGGTGGCACCGGATGCGCGGCGAAGTGGTGCATGGCGCCGCCCGCGGCCGGGCCCTGGGTTTCCCCACCGCCAACCTCGCCTCCAACGCCAGCGGCCTCATTCCTGCCGACGGCATCTACGCGGGCTGGCTTGTGGACCAGGCCGGCAAGCGCTGGCCAGCCGCCATCTCGGTGGGCTCCAATCCCACGTTCGACGGCGTCAGCCGCCAGGTGGAGGCCCACGTCATCGACAGGCCCAAGGAGGCCGTTGAGGACTTCGATCTGTACGGCCAGACAGTAGTTGTGGAATTCGTGGCGCGCCTTCGGGGGATGGTGGCCTATCGTGGGCCTGAAGCACTGGTGGACCAGATGAAGCTGGACGTGCTCCAGGCCCACGACCTCCTGGTCAAACGCTGACCAGACGTTGACCAGACCGGGGCGCCGCATCCGGTCCGCTGCATCCGTCCCGGCGGGAAGCTGCCGGGGTCCGCATGGAAAGGCAGTACGTGTCCGTCGAAAAGAACACCCGCAAGCTGGATAAAGGCATTGTCCGTGACTTCAGTTCCCGGATGAGCTACGCCTCCTACCTTCAGCTGCCCATCCTGCTGAGTGCCCAGCAGCCGGTCAGCAAGCCCGAACACCACGACGAACTGCTGTTCATCATCCAGCACCAGACCACGGAGCTGTGGCTGAAGCTGGTGCTGCATGAGCTTCGGAGCGCCGCCGCCTGGCTCCGTGACGATGACCTGGGTTCGGCACTGAAGGGCATTGCCCGGGTCAAACACATCCAGAAGACCCTCACCGAACAGTGGTCCGTGCTGGCTACCCTGACCCCTACCGAGTACTCCCAGTTCCGCGGCTTCCTGGACAACTCCTCCGGCTTCCAGTCCGCCCAGTACCGTGCCGTGGAATTCGTCCTGGGCAACAAGAACCGCAAGATGCTTCCGGTGTTCGAATCCGATCCTGAGGCCACTGCCATGCTGTCCGAACTCCTCGCAGCGCCCAGCATCTACGACGAATTCCTCGCCTACCTTTCCAGGCACGGCTTCGACGTCCCT
Source organism: Arthrobacter sp. Y3221159 (assembly GCF_059089885.1). Lineage (NCBI taxonomy): Bacteria > Bacillati > Actinomycetota > Actinomycetes > Micrococcales > Micrococcaceae > Arthrobacter > Arthrobacter sp. Y3221159. Next base: position 81,497 of record NZ_JBNHFC010000007.1, on the reverse strand, counting down.
GCCTCGGTCCTGGACCGGGATGTCAGCCGCGCCCACGAGTTCACCCCCGAACTGGTACCGCTGTTCAAGCACATTTACGAACACGCGGCAGAGAACTGGAGCGCGTACGAGGCCTGCGAGGAGCTTGTTGACCTGGAGGACAATTTCCAGCTGTGGCGGTTCCGCCACCTGCGGACGGTGCAGCGGACCATCGGCATGAAGACCGGAACGGGTGGGTCCAGCGGCGCCGCCTTCCTGCAAAAGGCCCTCGAACTCACTTTCTTCCCGGAGTTATTCGCAGTCAGGACGGAGATCGGCCAATGACCACACAGCAGCAGCCCCTGGTGGAAGAAGAAGGCGTGGCGCTGCAGCAGCGCGCCGAAGAGCTTGACCGCCAGGACCCACTGGGACGCTACCGGGGCCACTTCATCGGCACCGACACCCCGCTGTCCTACCTGGACGGCAACTCCCTGGGCCGCCCGCTGAAGCGGACGGCCGATGACATCGCGGCGTTCATCCGCGAGGGCTGGGGCGGGCGCCTGATCCGCGGGTGGGATGAGGAATGGCTGGACCTGCCGCAGGCCATCGGCGACCAGCTGGGCCGTGCCGTGCTGGGTGCTGCGCCCGGGCAGACGATTATCGCGGACTCCACCACGGTGGTCCTCTACAAACTGATCCGGGCTGCACTGGCCGCGGTGGCTGACCCGGACCGGAACGAGCTGGTCCTGGACACTGAGAACTTCCCCACGGACCGTTACCTGGTGGAAGGCATCGCTTTGGAGGAGGGCCTGACGCTCCGCTGGATCAAAGCCGACCCCGCCGCCGGGGTGACCGCCGACCAGGTGCGCGAAGCGACCGGCCCCCGCACCGCCGTCGTCCTTCTCAGCCAGATCGCCTACCGCTCGGGACACTTGGCAGACCTGCCCGCCATCACCAAGGCAGTGCACGACGCCGGCGCCTTGGTGGTGTGGGATCTTTGCCATTCCGCGGGGTCAGTGGAGATTGACCTCGACGGTGCGGGCGTGGACTTCGCAGCGGGCTGCACGTACAAATACCTGAACGGCGGTCCGGGTTCTCCCGCGTTCGCCTACGTCAACCAGCGGCACCTGGCCTCGCTGAACCAGCCCATCTGGGGTTGGATGGGCCGGAAGAACGCCTTCGAGATGGCCATGGGGTATGAGCCGGCGGCAGGCATCCGGGGATTCCTGAGCGGCACCCCCGCCATCTTCGGAATGCTCGCCATGCGGGGAACCCTCGACCTGATCGAGGAAGCGTCCATGGCTGCCATTCGGGCGAAGTCGGAGAAGCTGACGGCGTTCGCCGTCGAAATCTTCGACGCCTGGCTGGCCCCGCTGGGCGCCGAACTGGCAACACCGCGCAGTCCGGGGGAGCGGGGAAGCCACATCACCGTGGACCACCCCAGGTTCACCAAGGCCACCGTGGCGTCGCTGTGGGATGACGACGTGATCCCCGACTTCCGCTCGCCCCGCGGCATCCGGGTAGGACTCTCACCCCTGAGCACCAGCTTCCGGGAGGTGCTGCAGGGAATGGCGGCCATCCGGGACCGGTTGCGGGACTGACACCGACTGTTTCGACAGGTTAGGCCCGGGCCGGTAAACTTGACGATGGATCCGGCTGCAGTCCGTGGCGGCTGGTTCCTGTCGTGTTCGGACCCTCCCGGTTTTCCGGGGCCAGGCACCGGCGGCAGACCCGGCAGTGATTTTCTGACCGGGCCCTCACGGCACATTTCATAGGAGTTATTGTGGCACTTGACGCCGCTGTAAAGCAGTCCATCATCAAGGAGTACGCAACCGTAGAAGGCGACACCGGTTCACCGGAGGTCCAGGTTGCTGTCCTGACCCAGCGGATCAAGGATCTGACTGAGCACATGAAGGAGCACAAGCACGACTTCCACACCCAGCGCGGCCTGCTGGCCATGGTGGGTCGCCGCAAGCGCATGCTGAGCTACCTCAAGAAGACCGACATCGCCCGCTACCGTTCGCTCATCGAGCGCCTCGGCCTGCGCCGCTAGTCAGACTTCGGGGGCGGCCCTTTCCAGCACGGAACGGGCCGCCTTCTTCAATCAAAACTAAACAGGAGGATCAACCGCATCACGCATTCGCGGTCCTCGGTAGTGATCCCCGGGAAGGCTTCAGCGACTGAAGTCCCGGCCCGTGGGTCTCGATCGATGACCGGGTGCAGGGCCAGTAGACAGATGCTGGCCAGGTTGATGCGGCTGGACTTCCGTAAAACAGAAACGGAGGTGACTCTCTTGGAGGGTCCCGAAATCCAGTTCTCAGAAGCAATCATCGACAACGGCCGCTTCGGCAAGCGCGTGGTCCGGTTCGAAACCGGCCGCCTCGCCAAGCAGGCTGCCGGTGCCGCCATGGTGTACATCGACGAAGACACCGCGCTGCTGTCCGCCACCACGGCCGGCAAGCACCCGCGCGAAGGCTTTGACTTCTTCCCGCTGACGGTTGACGTCGAAGAGCGCATGTACGCCGCCGGACGCATCCCGGGCTCGTTCTTCCGCCGTGAAGGACGCCCGTCCACCGAAGCCATCCTGGCCTGCCGCCTGATGGACCGCCCGCTGCGCCCCGCCTTCATCAAGGGCCTGCGCAACGAGGTCCAGATCGTGGTCACCGTCCTGGCGATCAACCCCGACGAGCTGTACGACGTGGTGGCCATCAACGCCTCCTCGATGTCCACGCAGCTGTCCGGCCTGCCCTTCTCCGGGCCCATCGGCGGCGTCCGCGTTGCCCTGGTTGCCGACGAAAACGGCTCCCAGTGGGTTGCCTTCCCGAAGCACTCGCAGCTGGAAAACTCCGTGTTCAACATGGTTGTTGCCGGCCGCGTTGCCGGTGACGACGTCGCCATCATGATGGTCGAAGCCGAAGCCACGGACAACTCCTGGGCCCTCATCAAGGAACAGGGCGCCACCGCCCCCACCGAAGAGGTTGTTTCCGAGGGCCTCGAGGCTGCCAAGCCGTTCATCAAGGCTCTCTGCGACGCCCAGGCCGACCTCGCCGCCCGCGCTGCCAAGCCGACAGTCGAGTTCCCTGTCTTCCTCGATTACGAGGACGACGTCTACGCCGCCGTGGAGTCCGCAGCCATCGAGAAGCTGACCGCTGTCTTCCAGATTGCGGACAAGCAGGAGCGCGAGAACGCAGCTGACGCCCTCAAGGACGAAGTCCTGGCCAACCTGGCCGGCCAGTTCGAAGGCCGCGAGAAGGAACTGTCCGCAGCATTCCGCTCGGTCACCAAGCACGTTGTGCGCCAGCGCATCCTCAAGGACCAGATCCGCATCGACGGCCGCGGCCTGACCGACATCCGCCAGCTCACGGCTGAGGTCGAGGTCCTGCCCCGCGTCCACGGTTCGGCGATCTTCGAGCGCGGCGAGACCCAGATCATGGGTGTCACCACGCTGAACATGCTCAAGATGGAGCAGCAGATCGACTCGCTGTCGCCGGTGAAGACCAAGCGCTACATGCACAACTACAACTTCCCGCCGTACTCCACCGGTGAAACCGGCCGCGTGGGCTCGCCCAAGCGCCGCGAAATCGGCCACGGCGCCCTGGCAGAACGCGCCCTCGTGCCGGTCCTGCCGTCCCGCGAGGAGTTCCCGTACGCCATCCGCCAGGTATCCGAGGCCCTCGGGTCCAACGGTTCGACGTCGATGGGTTCCGTCTGCGCCTCCACCCTGTCCATGCTGAACGCCGGTGTGCCCCTGAAGGCCGCCGTCGCCGGCATCGCCATGGGCCTGGTTTCCGACCAGGTGGACGGCCAGACCCGCTACGCAGCCCTGACTGACATCCTCGGCGCCGAAGATGCCTTCGGTGACATGGACTTCAAGGTTGCCGGTACCTCCGAGTTCGTCACAGCCATCCAGCTGGACACCAAGCTCGACGGCATTCCCGCATCGGTGCTGGCAGCAGCCCTTAAGCAGGCCCGCGAAGCACGCCTGCACATCCTGGAGGTCATCAACTCGGCGATCGACACCCCGGATGAGCTTTCCGAGTTCGCACCGCGCGTCATCGCCGTGAAGATCCCCGTGGACAAGATCGGTGAGGTCATTGGCCCCAAGGGCAAGATGATCAACCAGATCCAGGAAGACACCGGCGCCGACATCTCCATCGAGGACGACGGCACGGTCTACATTGGCGCCACCGACGGTCCGTCTGCCGAGGCAGCACGTTCCGCCATCAACGCCATTGCCAACCCGCAGGTCCCCGAGATCGGCGAGCGTTACCTGGGCACGGTCGTCAAGACCACCACCTTCGGTGCGTTCGTGTCGCTGACCCCGGGCAAGGACGGCCTCCTGCACATCTCCGAGCTGCGCAAGCTGGCCAACGGCAAGCGCGTGGACAACGTGGATGACGTGGTTTCCGTCGGCCAGAAGGTCCAGGTGGAAATCACCAAGATCGACGACCGCGGAAAGCTCTCGCTCGCCCCTGTGGTGGCCGAGGAGGAAGGTGCGGCTGAGACCGAGCGCGCCCACACCACGGAACCTGCTGAAGGCGCCGAGGTCTAACAGCTCCGGTCTCCGGCAGAAGCAATGAATCGGCGGGGCCGGTGGATGATCCACCGGCCCCGCCGCTGTTACGATGGCAGCCAGATCCGGCTGCCCGTCCTGAAAGGCCTCAATGACTGTTGTACCCCTGCCTCTTGAGCAGAACCACCGCGGCGACACCCTGGTCCACGGTTCCGACGGCGGCTCCGAAGTCCGGCGTTCCGTGCTGCCCGGGGGAGTGCGGGTGCTGACGGAGGCCATGCCGGGGCAGCGGTCAGCCACCATCGGCTTTTGGGTGGGCGTTGGCTCCCGCGACGAGGCCCCCGGCCAGCACGGGTCCACGCACTTCCTTGAGCACCTGCTGTTCAAGGGCACCAAGCGCCGCACGGCCCTGGAGATCGCGTCAGCGTTCGATGAGGTGGGCGGGGAATCAAACGCCGCGACCGCCAAGGAAAGCACCTGCTACTTCGCCCGGGTGCTCGATACCGACCTGCCGATGGCCATCGACGTGATTGCGGACATGATCACCGGTGCGGTCATCGACCCCGCTGAGATGGAGCAGGAACGGGACGTCATCCTCGAAGAGATCGCCATGGACAGCGATGATCCAACGGACGTCGCGCATGAGCACTTCGTATCCGCCGTGCTCGGCAGCCACCCCCTGGGCCGTCCCATCGGCGGAACGCCTGCCGCGATCAAGGCTGTGGCCCGCGACTCCGTGTGGGAGCACTATCGCCGCTACTACCGGCCGGACGAACTGGTGATTACGGCTGCCGGCGGCTTGGAGCATGACGTGGTGTGCGACCTCGTCATCACCGCACTGGAATCAGCCGGCTGGTCGCTCGAGGCCAGCGCTTCGCCGGTTAAGCGGCGTTCCACCGAGCCCTCGCTCATCACGGGTACCGCCGGGCTGCATGTGGTCAAGCGCGCCGTCGAGCAGGCCAACATCATCATGGGCTGTCCCACCATTGTTGCCACTGACGAGCGACGCTACGTCATGAGCGTCCTGAACGCTGTCCTGGGCGGGGGCATGTCCTCCCGGCTTTTCCAGGAGATCCGTGAAAAGCGGGGCCTGGTGTACTCCACCTACTCCTTCGCTTCCTCTTACGCGGATGCCGGCTATTTCGGTATGTACGCAGGGTGCACCCCGTCCAAAGTCCGGCAGGTGCTGGACCTGCTGGCTGTTGAGCTGGACAAGCTCGCCGAGCACGGGATCTCCGACGAGGAGCTCCGCAAGGCGGTAGGACAGCTTGGCGGTGGCATCGTCCTGGCCCTCGAGGACACCGGTTCACGGATGTCCCGGCTGGGCCGCGCCGAACTGGTTTCCGGGGAATACCAGGACATCGACGAAACCCTTCGCCTGATCAAGGCCGTCACGGCCGAGCAGGTTCAGGACCTTGCAGCCGAACTTGCCGCCGCACCGCGGACCGTAACCGTCGTCGGCCCCTTCGAGGAGACGGAAACCTTCGGACTCTGACCCCTGCCGCCACATTCGTGCCTGGGCATAGGATGAGCGCATCCGGCGTTCGGCAGAGGGCTGACGCCTTGCGGTAAGGGGTGAAGGGCGTGGACGAACCCCTGCCGGGCACGGACAACACCGGCCAAGACGACCCCGGCAGCATCAACCCCGCCGACATCAACGCCGCCGGCGGCCATTCCGCCGACGCCCATTCCGCCGACACCCGTTCCGTTGCCAGGGATGCTGCTGCGGCGCATGCCGGCGGCCGTCCCACCGGTGTCCATCCTGCCGACCATCCTGCGCTGCGCGGGCTCCTCGGCCGCTGGCGGGGGAGCACGCGCCTGGCTGCCGGCCCGTGGGGGCCAGAACGTACGGTGGAGGCGGACGTTACCTACCGGCGGGTGGCGAGTGGCTTCGGCGTTGTGCAGACCTATAGCCACCGGGAGCCGGACGGGACGCACTTCGAAGGCCACGGAATGTTCACGGTGGACCCCGACCACCCTGATGTTCTCTGGTACCACGCGGACACGACAGAACCGGTGCCGGCGGCTCCGGACCGCTGCACATGGCGCGGGGGTGTGCTCCGGGTGGAGCGCCACGGCAGTGCCGGCTGGACCCGCCACTCCGTGCGCCTCGACGGCGACGTGCTGACTCATGTCACGGAATTGAGGTCACGCGAGCCTTCCAAGACGCAACCCGGCGGAGGGAGCGCTGAAAATGCCGGCGCTGATGGCACAGGCTCGGCTTACACCCCGTTCATGACGTCGATTTTCACCAGAGGATGACATGCCCGTGCTGCCGGGGCTGCGGAGCGCCGTTGTCATATCGGGTTAGGAGACGCGCATGGCGCCAGGTGGTTGCTGGGGTTGGGTCTTGCATGGCCAAGAGTTTGAGGGCTTCTGCGCTCGAGTCCCAGTCCCTGTCCGGATCCGCCAGCAGGATGGAGGGCGTGGAGTAGTAGCTGTCCCAAGCTGCGTCGTCCCACGTGAGGGAGTCCGGAGGAATATCGTGGAGGTCCATCCCGGGGGCCATTGAGGTGGTTCCCAATCTGGTTGTTCGCTTGGGTAGTGTCGGCCGGTGGGTGACGTATAACCGGGTGGTTGGTTTTCTGTTGCCTGCGCGGGTGCCCAGCCGCTGTTGTGCTTCAGGCGGTGGTGTTTTGGGCAGAGTTGTGCCAGGTTGCTGATGCCGGTTGTTCCGCCGTGTTGCCAGGCGGTGAGGTGATCGGCTTCGTTGTCGAGGGAGTTGTTGTTGCAGCCGGGGAAGGTGCATTTGCCGTCCCGCAGGGTCAGGGCTTGTCGCATTGCTTTGGTGATCCGGTAGCTGGTGCGGCCTATCTCGAGGGGTGCGCCGTCGCGGGGGTCGACGAGGATCCGGGTGAAGGAGTCAGCGCCGTCGGTGAGGAGTTTGCGGGCCATGGACGCGGGGATAGGGCCGTATCCGTCGAGGCTGGCTGGTTCGTCCGTTTGGCCGATCAGGGCGAACACGGGGACGGTCACCAGCACGTCGGCGCGGGGTGTCGGGACTTTCCCGAGGCTGGAGTCGCCCTCAATTGGGGTGGTCGCGATATTGCTGTAGCTGCCGGCAGTGCCGCTGGGCTGGTGGGAGGGCGCAGCCAGGCTGTCGGGAATGCTGAGGTCCGCTGCCAGTTCGTCGGAGCCTGAGAGTGTGGCGACCCCGATGAAGGCATCGGGTATGTGTTCTCCGATGACAGCAAGTTGTTCATTGCCCTGGTTGACTGCCGTGTTCGCACCGCTCTCCAGGGTGCCTGCTATGTTCGCGCCGCTGGCTGCGCTGTCTGCGCTGGCTGCGTTGGCTGTACTGCTAGTGGTGGTGTGTGAGAGGAGGCGGCGGGCGAACTCGTCAGCCTTGATCTGGGGCAGGGTCCGGGTCTCGGTGGGTCCTTGCAGGCCGCGGGCGATGGCGGTGTTCTTGTTCCAGATCGCCGTGGCGGAGTCGGCGGGGAGGTAGGCGGAGATCCAGGCCATGCCGTCACGGTCCCGGTGGAACTCGACCCGCCGGTCGGCCACGGATTTAGCGTGGCGTTTTTCGATGGAGTCGGGGTGGTGGCGTTCGCGCCAGGCGCGGACCTTGGCCCGGAGCCGGGACGGTACGAGGGCGGTGGCGGGGCAGCCCCGGGCCGGGTTCGGTGCGTCCGGGTCCAGGAAGTGGTCCGCGAGGGCCACGGCGGCGGTATGGTGCAGGGCCTCTGTTTCGTCAGCGATGATCTTGGCGCCCTGCCAGGACAACGCCCCCGAAGACAGATTCCCGTAGACGGAGGGGAGGGAGCAGACCCGCCGGGCCTGGGTGAGGAACGCCCCTGCGGCCCCGGCGCTGATGGTCAGGATCCCGGCGAGCTCTTCCACCGCTGATATTTCCGTGTAGGTGCGGTCGTGGGTGGAGGCGTCGGGTGGGGTCAGGGCCTGCTGCAGGTCGAGGGACTGGGCGGCGTCGCGGGCCTTGAGGGCGGCGACCTGCGCCTCGAGCTTTGCTATCAAAGCCAGGCGGTCCAGCCGGATCTCGTAGGCACGTTGGAGCACATCCGTGCCCGTGCCGGAGTTCTCGGGATCTTGCAGACGGGCGTCAAGGAGGAACAGCGCGTTGATGGCAGCCATGGTGGCAAAAACACCTTCCATCGGTGCTGCTGTGATCGCGCCGTTTGTGGCTGCGCCGTTTCCCATAGGAGAATCATCGCCGGAGGCACTGACATTCTGGCCCGCATCGCTTCAGCGGCCTGATCCGCGGCAGGACCAGCGGGCGGATAGTCCACAGGCGGCTACGGAGCAGCTACGGAAATAAGGCGCGGTGCGGAACTAAGGCGCGTTGCGGGCTTTATCCGCCGGCGAACGGAGGCAGCACGTCAATCACATCTTCCGGCCCCACAACGGTTGACTGGTCGCGCACCGCCACCTCATTGAGCAGGAAGCTGCTCCGGGAGAGGATACGGGGGAGCGAAGGGGTACCGGCTGGAGGTTCCGGCCGCTCCACGGACTGTATAGCCTCCAGCAGCCCGGCCACCGTAGTGCCCTCAGGCAGGTCGAACTTCTCTTCCTCGAGGCCTGCGGCTGCACGTGCGGCAGCGAAGTAACGTACGTTCATAAACTGCTAGCCCCCGATGGCGCTCATGCTGCGGTCCGGCTGGACGAAGTCCGGAGCGTCGAGTCCCACGTGGTCCATGCCGTGGGCCTTTGGCTTGAGCCACATGGCGTCCTGCCACCGGCGGGCGAGGTCGTCATCGCTGGCGCCGGACCGCAGGAGGCCCAGGAGGTCGAATTCCTCCCGCGAAAACAGGCAGCTCATGATCTTGCCCTCGGCTGTGATGCGGGTCCTGCGGCAGTCCGAGCAGAAGGGCTCCGTGACCGAAGCAATGATGCCGACTGTTCCCAGCACGGGGCCATCCGTAGGAGCAGCAGACCCCGCCGCCCGCCGTCGTACTTCAAAGCGTTCCGCGGGAGCACCGTCTCGGGCTCGCGGATCGGGGGTGAGGACAAAGTCGGAAGACAGCAGCCCGCGGATCTCGGCCGCGGTGATCATGTTGCGGCGGGTCCAGCCATGGTCGGCGTCCAGCGGCATCTGCTCGATGAACCGCAGCTCGTAACCCCGATCCAGCGCCCAGGCGAGCAGCGACGGCGCTTCGGCGTCATTGATGCCGCGCATAAGGACCGCGTTGAGCTTGACCGGACCAAGCCCGGCCGCCCACGCCGCATCCACCCCGGCCAGGACCTGGTCCAGGAACGGGCGGCGGGTCAGCTTGGTGAATGTTTCCTCGTGCAGCGAGTCCAGGGACACGTTGATGCGCGTCAGTCCGGCGGCCTTGAGCGGCGCGGCCTTCCTGGCAAGCCCCACTGCGTTGGTGGTCATGGAGATCGGCAGGTCAGGATGGTTCCGCCGCAGTTCCGCAATGACGTCCACCAGGTCGTGCCGCACCAGCGGCTCACCACCGGTCAGCCGCAGTTCGCGGACTCCCAACTGCTCCACGCCGACCCGGACAATGCGGACAATTTCGGCGGCGGACATGACCGCCTGCTTCGCGAGCCATTCGAGGCCCTCTGCAGGCATGCAGTACGTGCAGCGGAGGTTGCACTTGTCCGTCAGGGATAACCGCATGTCAGTGGCACGGCGCCCGTAGCGGTCCACAAGTCCGGCGCCCGCGCCGGCAGGACGGGCTGCCGGCACGGACAGTCCGGCATCCTCCCGCGGCTGCGGCATGCCTAGCTGGACACTCATGAAATCAGGCTACGCCACGATGGGCTGTAGATCACATTCGTGTCCGCGCCCAGCAGGACCATTCCGAAACACACCGGCGCTTGCGGCCACCCGCAAACCTATGCTGGACATGTGGACAGTTCCCGGCAGCAGCAGGCAGCGCACGACGGCGGCACGGGCCTTGAAGGGCCCGTGGCTGCCAACGTGGAGCAACAGTTCACGGAACGCCAGCGCCGCCGCTTTGCGTCCGCCGCCGGCGTGGTTGCCGTCGGTGCCGCAGTGGTGCTAGGGGAACTCCTGGCGGGCATCCTGAGCCCTTCCCTGTCGCCGATGACGGCTGTAGGCGGCGCCGTCATCGACGCTGTCCCGCCGGGTGTCAAGGACTGGGCGGTGGCGTTGTTCGGCACAGCGGACAAGGCCGCCCTTCTGGCTGGCATGGGCCTGGTTATCGCGGCCCTCGCTGCGGTGGCGGGGAACCTCGAGGCCAGGCGGCGCTTCGCCAGCGTGGCGGTGGTGGGTGTCTTTGGGCTGGTGGGAGTGGCCGCGGTTTTGACGAGGGCGCAGCTGACGCCCGCAGCACTTGCCTTGCCGGCAGCGACTGCCGTCCTGGTGGCCGTACTGCTGCGGTTCCTGGTCCGCAGGCTTGACGCGGCAGCCTTGGCAGGAACGGAAGGCACCGCGCGGCGCCGGTTCCTGCGGAACCTTGGAGGTGGTGCGCTTGCCACCGCGGCGGGCGGAGTCCTTGCTGTAGCCTGGCGCGGCGCCACGGCAGGAGTGCATGACGCCCGGGAGCGGCTGAGGCTGCCGGCAGCAGCATCGGCCGCCCCGCCCATACCTGCCGGCGCTGAAGCCGGAGTGGAGGGGATGCAGCCCCTGGTCACTCCCAACCGGGACTTCTACCGCATCGATACGGCGTTGTCCGTGCCCGCAGTCAATCCGGACACCTGGGTTATGAGAGTCACCGGGATGGTTGAACGAGAAGTGGAGCTGGACTTCGCGTCGCTCCTGGCCAAGCCCCTCATCGAGCGTCATGTGACCATCGCCTGCGTCTCCAACCCGGTGGGCGGTGATCTGATCGGCAACGCCCGCTGGCTGGGCTGGCCCGTCCGGGAGCTTCTCGCCCAAGCCGGACCCCGCCCCGGAGCGGATATGGTGCTTTCCCGCAGTGCCGACGGCTGGACCGCCGGCACCCCGCTGGAGGTCCTGACGGACAGCCGTGACGCGCTGCTCGCCGTCGGCATGAACGGCGAGCCCCTGCCACTTGAGCACGGCTTTCCTGTCCGGCTGGTGGTGCCAGGGCTCTACGGATACGTCTCGGCCACCAAGTGGGTCACCGAACTCAAAGTCACCAGGTTTGCCGACGACGCCGCCTACTGGACCCCGCGCGGCTGGTCCGAGCGGGGCCCCATCAAGACCTCGTCCAGGATCGACGTGCCCCGCGGGGGCCGGTCCGTGCCGGCTGGCACCGTCACTTTCGGCGGCGTCGCCTGGGCGCAGCACATCGGCATTGGGAAAGTGGAACTCCGCGTCAACCGCGGCCCGTGGCGGGAAGCCAGGCTCGCACCAGGCATCTCCGTGGACACCTGGTACCAGTGGACGCTGGAGGTGGACCTGGTTCCGGGGCAGTACGAGGTGCAGGTGCGTGCCACGGATCTTCGCGGCGCAAGCCAGGACGAGGAGCAGCGGCCGGTGGCGCCCGACGGGGCTACCGGTTTCCACACGGTTAGAGTGGACGTGAAACCCTGACGGCCGCAACCGAAGGCACATCCATGACCAGCACGTACCCGCACGGCCCACAGAAGGGCCGGGCAAGGTCCACCGACAGCCACCTGGCAGCCGTCACGGAACTCCTTCGCCCCTTACGGGACTCCGCCCGGACTGAACTCCTCCCGCTGTCCAAGGCCCTCGGGCGCGGCCTCGTGGAGGACCTCACGGCGCCAATCAGCCTCCCGCCCTTCGCCAACTCGCAGATGGACGGATACGCCATCCGCTCCAGCGACGTGCCCGACGGCGGTAGGGAACTTGGCGTCGCGGCTCCCGTTCCGGCGGGCGCCGGCGCCGCAACCCTGGAAGCCGGAACCGCGGCGCCCATCATGACAGGCGCGATGATCCCGGAAGGTGCCGACGCCGTCGTACCTATTGAACGGGCCAGCCCGGACCATTTCCTTCCGCCGGGCGGCGCGGGGTGGGTAAAGCTGCCTGCCGCCGCCCCCGGCACTTATGTACGCGAGGTTGGAAGCGATATTGCGGCGGGGCAGCAGGCCCTGGCCGCCCGCACCTTCCTCGGCCCTGCCCAGCTGGGGCTGCTGGCCGCCCTCGGCGTCCCCGAGGTCACCGTTTACCAGTCGCCCACCGTCCTGCTGGTCACCACCGGGGACGAGGTAGTGGAGCCGGGCCGGGACCTTCCGGCCGGCAAGATCTACGACTCCAACGGCACGCTCCTGGAAGCCGCCATGACCCAGGCGGGGCTGCGGGTCCTGCGCGCAGGTATCTCCACCGACAATCCCGAAGAACTGCACACCCTGCTGCGGAACCAGGGGGCCAGGGCGGACCTGATCGTCACCACCGGCGGAGTGAGCAAGGGCGCCTATGAGGTGGTCCGGCAGGCGATGGCGGACCAGCCGGTGGAATTCCTGCACGTGGCAATGCAGCCCGGCGGCCCGCAGGGAATCGGCACCTTTGAGGGCACTCCGTTCCTCGGTTTTCCCGGCAATCCCGTGAGCTGCCTGGTCTCCTTCGAAATGTTCCTCCGCCCAGCCCTCTCGCAGTTGCTCGGTGCACCGGCCGCCCGGATGCCGGTCCGGGCCCGCCTGGGCCACCCGCTGACGTCGCCTGAACACAAGCACCAGGTGCGGCGCGGCAGGCTCCGGCCCGACGGTACGGTGCAGCTTGAGGGCGGCGAAAGTTCGCACTTGATGCACGCCCTGGCCGGATCGAATGTGCTGGTGCATGTTCCCGAGGGCGTAGCCGCCCTCGCTGCCGGGGATGAGGTGGAAGTATGGATGCTGTGAATTCAGAACAAACCCCCGGCGCCCTGACACATCTTCGCCAGGACGGCAGCGCCCAGATGGTGGACGTCTCCACCAAAGCAGAGACCACCCGCGAGGCAACGGCCACCGCAACCGTCAACACCACAGCGGAGGTGATGGGCCTCCTCGGCTCCGGCGGGCTTCCCAAGGGTGATGCCCTGGCCGTCGCGAGGGTTGCCGGGATCATGGCCGCGAAAAAGACTCCCGAACTGGTTCCGCTGTGCCATCCGCTGCCTTTGTCCAAGGTCACGGTGGATTTTGAGCTGGCCGCGGAGTCCGTCATCATCGTGGCCACCGTGAAGACGCGCGGAGTCACCGGCGTGGAGATGGAGGCGCTCACCGCAGCATCGGTGGCCGCCCTGAGCCTGTACGACATGATCAAGGCGGTGGACAAGCACGCCGTTCTCACCGACATCAAGGTGCTGGCCAAGAGCGGCGGCAAGAGTGGAGACTGGGCCCTGTGACCATCCATGCCACGCACAGTGCTCCCGAACCGCACCGGCACGGCGAGGTCCAGGGCCGGAAAGCCGGGGTGGTCATCGCCTCCACCCGGGCGGCCGCCGGGATCTACGACGACGAAACCGGGCCCGTGATTTCCGACTGGCTGATTGAACACGGCTTTGACGTGTACCCCGCCATGGTGGTCCCCGACGGGGAGCCTGTGGGCGCCGCCATCCGCGCCCTCCTGACCCAACGTCCCGCCGTCGTCATCACCAGCGGCGGGACCGGCCTGAGCCCGGACGACCGCACCCCCGAAGTCACGCTTCCCCTGCTGGACCGCGAGATCCCCGGCATCATGGAAGCGATCAGGCGTGCCGGCGCCGCGAAGACGCCGCTGGCAGCCCTGAGCCGCGGGTATGCCGGTGCGGCCAAGAGTACGTTTATTGTTAATCTCCCCGGCTCACCAAAAGGGGTCATGGACGGACTGGCCGTCCTGGACCCGGTGATCGGACACCTCTGCGACCAACTGGAAGGCGGACATGGGCACTGAAGCATTCGAGGTGGTTTCCGCCGTCCTAAGCGCGGAACCAATCTCCGTAGACCAAGCGATCGCCGCCGTGGAGAGCGATACCGCGGGCGCCGTGGTGAGCTTCAGCGGCGTCGTGCGCAACCACGACGGCGGGAAGCAGGTCAACCGCCTTAGCTACAGTGCGCACCCCACGGCACATCAGGTAATGTCCGACGTCGTCGCGCGCCTTGTGGCCGAGCAAGACGCGGCGTCCGGCACAGCCGGGGACGCAGGCACCGGAGACCCGGCGGCACAACCCGTCCGCATCTGGGCCGCCCACCGGATCGGCATGCTCGAAATCGGCGACCCCGCACTGGTCTGTGCAGTCTCTGCAGCCCACCGAGGCCAGGCCTTCGCCGTGTGCTCGGAGCTGGTGGACCGGATCAAGGAACAGGTGCCCATCTGGAAGGAACAGTTCTTCTCGGACGGAACGGTGGAGTGGGTCGGCGCCGGCGCCTGAACCCACCTCCGCTGGGTCCGCACATGGTCCTGCGAGGTAACGCACACCCTCCGGTTCCTTGCCCCGGCAGGCCCGCCGGTAGGGTTAAGGCATGACCCAACAACACTCCGATCCCAAGCTGGTGGCCGTGCTCGGCGCCAACGGACGCATGGGCGCCGAAGCCGTGAAAGCCGTTGAAGCCGCACCCGACATGAAGCTCGTCGCAGCATTGGGACGGGGCGATTCCCTGGACCAGGTCACCGCCGCCGGAGCGCAGTACCTGGTGGACCTGACAGTGCCGGAAAGCACCGAGGCAAACGTCCGGTTCGCCGTTGAACACGGGATCCATGCCGTTGTGGGCACCACGGGCTGGGACGCCGGCCGCCTCTCCGCGCTGGAGGCGCTGCTGGCCGAACACCCGGAAACCGGTGTGCTCATCGCCCCCAACTTTGCCGTGGGCTCAGTCCTCGCCTCGGCGTTCGCTGCGAAGGCCTCAAAGTACTTCGAATCCGTGGAGATCATCGAACTGCATCACCCGGACAAGGTGGATGCGCCCTCTGGCACGGCCGTCCGCACCGCGCAGCTGATCGCCGCTGAACGCAGTGCCGCCGAGGTTCCGCCCAGCCCCGATGCCACTACCAGCGAACTGGCCGGCGCCAGGGGGTGCGAGGTGGACGGCGTGCGGGTGCACAGCGTGCGGCTGCGCGGGCTGGTGGCCCACCAGGAAGTCCTGCTGGGCGGTCCCGGTGAGCAGTTGACGTTCAGGCACGATTCCTACGACCGCGCTTCCTTCATGCCCGGCGTCCTCCTGGGCGTGCGGAATGTGGCAGCCCATCCCGGCCTCACCGTGGGCCTGGACGGCTATCTGGACCTGGGAATCTAGCCATGGGCGGGTTCCTGGCGGCTTTCCGGAAGAACCGCACCAAGATCTGGGTGGGTGCGGTGACCCTGCTACTGGTCTTCTACCTGGTGGTGTCCTTCCAGCGTTCCATCCTGCTCTTGACGGACAGAAACCTGGCGGCCCAGGCCATCGGCGCCGCGTACCTGGTTCTGCCCGTGATCGGCGCGTGGGCCCTGATCCGGGAACTGCTGTTTGGCGCCCGCACTGAACAGATGGCAAAGGTGCTGGAGGCCGAGGGCGGCCTGCCCGTGGACGAACTGCCCCGCACTCCCGGCGGCCGGATCGTCCGGGCGGCAGCCGATGCCGAGTTTGAAAAGTACCGGGCCGAGGCTGAAGCCGCACCTGATGACTGGCGCTCCTGGTTCCGGCTGAGCTGCGCCTACGACGCCGCCGGGGACCGCAAGCGTGCCAGGGCATCCATGCGCGACGCCGTCCGGCTGTTCCGCGGCAAGGTTCCGGCATCGTAGCAGGTTGCGCGTGTCGTAGCGGCTTGGGCAGCCGCGCGGGCGGCCCGGGGACGCTCAACTCAGCGGAGGGCCTTGAGCTCGCCCCGGCCTGCCTGGCTCGCCGCGTGGCCCACCCATTCCAGCGGACCGCGCCATTTCAAGACCGCAAACACCATGCCCACGATGATGGCCGTCGCCGCGTGCGCAAAGTACATCCCGTCCTCCGTCCAGCCGGCAGGCAGCGGCTTGAGGTAGAACCCGGACACCACCCAGACGTGCACCGTGTATAGGGTCAGCGTCATGGCGCCTGCCCCGCGCAGCGGGAGCAGCAGGTCCAGGTCCACCCATTCGGCCAGCCGTCCCAGCAGCAGGCAGGCGCCAATGACGGCCGCTGCCACGGCTGAAGTGTGCAGCAGGTCCAAGGTAGTTGCCGAGTGCGGCGCAGCGGACGCCAGCCACCACCACGATCCTTCCTGCGGGATGCCCATCAGATTCACCTGGAGCACGCTGTCCAGCGGGTAGCCGGGCGAATTGAGGGCCTGCTCAAGCGCGGCCCGCCCGCCCCAGCTTTCCATCGCCGTCACACCCAGGGCCTTGGCTGCCACGGCCACTGCCGACCCCAGCACCAGGAGCACCACCGGAACCACCGCCTTGTGGAGCATGAAGCGGCCGATCACCAGGCCCACCAGCAGGTAGGAAAGCCACTGGAACACCGGGTAATAGCCGGTGAAGAACAGGTCCGCGAGCAGCCGGCCGGGTGTGCCGAGGTCTTCCCATTTCGGGTTGTGGCCCAGCCTTAGCGGCGGTTCGGCGGCCAGCAGCCAAGGCCGCAGCAGGTAGGCGAGTACGGGGGACGCCAGGATCCAAGCCGCGGCCCAGGCGCAGAGATGCTTCAGCCGCAGGCCCAGGAAGGGCAGGACACAAAGGAACAGCACGGCGTAATGGACCAGGATGATCGCCAGGCTTACTTCCACCCCGCCCAGCGTGAGTCCGACGGCGGCAATCACCAGGGCGCGCAGGGCAACGCCCCGGCGCGCGGCTGAGAGTTCGCCGCCGTCCAGGGGCTTGTGCTTTCCGGTAGACAGGGCGAGCCCCACCCCCGCCAATACAGCGAACAACGCGGCGGCCCGGCCCGAAAACGTCAGGCCGATCCAGGTGGGCGTGAGGTCCGCATTCGACTCGAAGGTGGGCAGCAGGTGCGTGGCCATCATTCCCAGCAGTGCCAGCCCGCGGGCAGCGTCGATGCCGTAGAGCCGTGCGGGAACGGATGCGCCCCGGGTCTTCCGGGAGGCTTTGGCCGGGGTGCGGGAGCTCATGAGCCGATCGTCTCACACCTGCCTTTGAACTAGCTGTCAAGTGCCACGGTGCAACAACGTTTGCAGCGGCGCGCAGGGGGAGTGGAAATGGCAGGGCCCGGCGGAGCCTTGTATTCGAATATATGTTCGAATACGATGGGCGGCATGCACACCCCAATGCGAGGTATCCCAGGAGATGGGCCAGAAGGCATCGAGTCCGGGAGTGCCGGTGTCCTCAAAGCCATGAGTCCGGGAGTGGTGGATTTCCTCTTCCGGCAGATGGTCGCCGGGCGGCCGGCCGAAGATGTCCAGTGGGAACAGGAAGGCATCAGCCTTTCCAGCCAGCCGGAGGGAGCCGAGCTGGCCCGCCGCCTCGCCGAGACTGACATTGAGGCACTGACGCCCCTGGAATTGCTCCATTATGTCAGGGCGGCCCAGCGGCTGGCCTCCTGGGCGGAGGGCCTCCGGCAGGCAGCTGTGGGACGCTACTGCGGTTCCCCGGGGGATTAGCCCCGGCCGG
The DNA here is from genome assembly GCF_059089885.1 of Arthrobacter sp. Y3221159. Classification (NCBI taxonomy): domain Bacteria; kingdom Bacillati; phylum Actinomycetota; class Actinomycetes; order Micrococcales; family Micrococcaceae; genus Arthrobacter; species Arthrobacter sp. Y3221159. Next base: position 63,704 of record NZ_JBNHFC010000007.1, on the reverse strand, counting down.
GGGTTCCCGGTGTCCCGGGAAGGGCAGCGGGTCCCGGCGCAGAATGCCTACCGGAGCCCGGCGACAGGTTTCAGGCCGCGCCTAGGATGGGAACGTGACTGAGCTGCCATCCGTCTTCATGGAACCTGCCGGGACCCTGACCGTGGCCACCGTCCAGTACGAGGCCGTGGAAGGCGTGGCGGAGAATGTGGGCCAGCATGTGCGCCTCATTGAAGACGCCGAAGCGCACGGTGCCCGGCTGGCCTTGTTCCCCGAGCTGTCGCTGACCGGCTACCGCCTGGACCTGCTGTCCCGGAACGAAACCTGGATCGCTCCCGAAGACGCCCGGCTTGGCCCCATCCGTGAAATCTGCAGGCGGACTGGAATCACGGCCGTGGTCGGCGCCCCCTGCCGGGAGGCGGGCGGTACGCCCCGCCTGGCCTCGCTGGTTCTGCATCCGGACGGCAGTACACAATGTGCCTTCAAGTCCTATCTTCACGGCCAGGAAAAGGAGCTGTTCGTGCCGGGGGACGGGCCGCACGTCATGGTCCTCGACGGCTGGCGGATTGCCCTCGCGTTGTGCTTTGACGCCGCTTTCCCGGAGCATGCCGGCGCTGCCGCTGCGGGGGGAGCGGACGCCTACTGCATTTCCGCGCTGTACACCCGCGGTGAAGAGCGCAGGCTCGACCTCCACCTCGGGGCACGCGCGATGGACCACCGGATGTTCACCCTGCTGGCCAACCTCGCCGGCAAAACCGCGCTGGGCGAGTCGTGCGGGCTGAGCGGAATCTGGAGCCCGGATGGGATGCCGTTGAAGCGTGCTGCAGGAAACCGGACCGAGGTGGTCGCCGGCCTCCTGCAGCGCAGCACCCTCCTGCGCCTCCGGCATGGTGAACGGGCATTCGGTGGCGGGCGGCACGACATTTGACGTGCATCACGCCCGTGGCATTGTCCTAACCAGCGGGGGACAGGGTAACGTTTTTTCCATGGCTGACTCTTCCGCGCACATCCCTGCCCTCGGTACCCTCCTGACCGCCATGGTCACGCCGTTCACCAAGGACGGCGCAGTGGACTACGAGCAGGCGGCTGCGCTGGCCACAAAGCTCGTGGACGACGGCTGCGACGGCCTGGTGGTCACCGGAACCACCGGCGAGACCTCCACCCTCACGGACGAAGAGAACCTCGGCATGTTCCGCGCCGTTAAGGAAGCCGTGGGCGGACGTGCGGCCATCATCGCCGGCACCGGCACCAACGACACAGCGCACTCGGTCCACCTTTCCCAGCAGGCTGCAGCCCTCGGCGTCGACGGACTCCTGCTGGTCACCCCGTACTACAACAAGCCCAGCCAGGCAGGCGTGCGCGCCCACTTCGAAACCATCGCCTCCGCCGTCGACGTCCCGGTGATGCTGTACGACATCCCGGGCCGCTCCTCCATCGCGATCGAGCCGGACACCATGATCCGCCTGGCGCAGCACCCCAACATCGTGGCCGTGAAGGACGCCAAGGCCGACCTCGTCGCCGCCACCCGCGTCATGGCCGAAACCGACCTCCTCTTCTACTCCGGCGACGACGGACTGACCCTGCCCTGGATGGCGCTGGGCGCCGTCGGCCTGGTGGGCGTCACCACGCACGTGGCAACCCGCCGGTTCCGCGAGCTCATCGATGCCGTCAACGCCAACGACCTCGGCACCGCCCGGAAGATCAACTTCGAGCTCCAGCCGGTAGTCCGCGCCACCATGACCCGGGTCCAGGGTGCCGTTGCGGCCAAGCAGATTCTTAAATGGCAGGGAGTCCTGCCCAACTCGATTGTCCGTTTGCCCCTCGTGGAGCCGGACGAAGCCGAGATCGAAACCATCCGCGGGGATTTGGCGGAAGCGGGGCTGGTCTACTCCTGAAGGTGAAGACCGGCACCCTTCCCCTGGAAAGTAGTGCAATATGACCCAAACCGCCCTAACCGGCCTTGTCACCCCTCCCCGCCTGCCTGCCGGCACGCTGCGGATCGTTCCGCTCGGCGGCCTGGGGGAGATCGGCCGGAACATGGCCGTGTTCGAAATCGACGGCAAACTGCTGGTCGTGGACTGCGGAGTCCTCTTTCCGGAGGAGACCCAGCCTGGCGTGGACCTGATCCTGCCCGACTTCTCCTACATTGAGGACCGGCTGGACGATATTGTGGCCGTTGTCCTCACCCACGGCCACGAGGACCACATCGGCGCTGTCCCGTACCTGCTGAAGCGACGGGGCGACATTCCCCTGGTGGGCTCGCAGCTGACCCTCGCCCTGATCGAGGCCAAGCTCCAGGAGCACCGCATCCGGCCTTACACCCTCACGGTGGAGGAAGGCCAGGTGGAGAAATTCGGGCCGTTCGAGTGCGAATTCGTAGCCGTCAACCACTCCATTCCCGATGCCCTGGCCGTGTTCATCCGCACCGCCGGAGGCACCGTCCTGCATACCGGCGACTTCAAGATGGACCAGCTCCCGCTGGACGGCCGCATCACTGACCTGCGGCATTTCGCCAAGCTCGGCGAAGAGGGCGTGGACCTGTTCATGTCCGACTCCACCAATGCGGACATCCCCGGCTTCACCACGGCGGAAAAGGAAATCGGCCCCACGCTGGAACGGCTCTTCGCCCAGGCCAGCAAGCGGATCATCGTGGCCTCCTTCTCCTCCCACGTCCACCGGGTCCAGCAGGTCCTGGATGCGGCGGCGAAGCACAACCGCAAGGTCGCGTTCGTGGGCAGGTCCATGGTGCGGAACATGGCCATTGCGGAGAAGCTCGGCTACCTGGATGTGCCGCCGGGCCTGATTGTTGACATCAAGAACATCGACAACCTGCCGGACAACCGCGTGGTGCTCATGTCCACCGGATCCCAGGGCGAGCCCATGGCTGCCCTGTCCCGGATGGCCAACGGCGACCACCGCGTGGTGGTGGGTGACGGTGACACCGTCATCCTGGCCTCCAGCCTGATTCCGGGGAACGAGAACGCCGTGTTCCGGATCATCAACGGCCTCCTCAAACTGGGCGCCGACGTGATCCACAAGGGCAACGCCAAAGTCCACGTTTCAGGGCATGCCGCGGCGGGTGAGCTGCTGTACTGCTACAACATCCTCGAGCCGCTGAACGCCATGCCCGTGCACGGCGAAACCCGGCACCTGCTGGCCAACGGCAAGATCGCCATCGAGTCCGGCGTCCCGGAAGCCAGCGTCATCCTCGCGGACAACGGCACCGTGGTGGACCTCAAGGACCACCGGGCGGACGTGGTGGGCCAGGTGGAAGTCGGCTTCGTGTACGTCGATGGTTCCAGCGTGGGCGAAATCACCGACGCCGACCTTAAGGACCGGCGGATCCTCGGCGACGAAGGCTTCATCTCCATCATCACCGTGATCCACCGGGCCACGGGCAAGGTGGTGTCCGGGCCGGAAATCCACGCCCGCGGCGTTGCCGAGGACGATTCCGTCTTTGACGACATCATTCCCAAGATCAACGCCGCGCTGGAGGAAGCCGTCCTCAACCACGCCGACCACACCACCCACCAACTCCAGCAGGTGGTCCGCCGGGTGGTGGGCACGTGGGTCAACCGCAAGCTGCGCCGCAAGCCCATGATCATCCCGGTGGTGCTCGAGGCCTGATCGGCCCCGGGACTGTGGCACGGCAGCGCCACTGAACGTGCCCCTCCGAGTTGCTGCCAACAGGGCCCGGTTCAAGGAACCGGGCCCTGTTGCGTCCGCGGCAGGCATGGGCGGCCCGGGCCCTGATATCCCCGGAAAACCGGCCTCGTTCCGGTAGCGTGGCTATTATGGCCACACGTACTACTTCCGCGCGCAGTGGAACAGCCAGGGGCAGCTCCAGCAGTAAATCCGGCAGTTCCACGGGCCGCGGTTCCGGCTCGGCCGCATCCAAGTCCGGCCGCGGTGGAGGCTCCACCAGCACGGCCCGCACGCGGCAACTCCCCGCCGTCGAACACCACCAGCCCTGGCTGCTGCGGGTGGTGGGGGGCGCCTGGCTCGGCGTGGGCCACCTGGTGGGTGGGGGAGTGCGGCGGATCGGCCACGACGTCAGCGACCTCCCCGCCGAAGAGCGGCGCGACGGCGCAGCCCTGTTCAACCTTGCCCTCGGCGTCTTCATCGCCACCTTTGCCTGGTGGGGGCTGACCGGCTGGTTCCCGGATGCCGTCCATGCCGTGGTCAACGGCACCTTCGGCTGGATGTCCCTGCTGCTCCCGCTGATGCTCTTCGCTTGCGCCTTCAGGCTCTTCCGCCAGCCCACCGACGGCCGCGGCAACAACAGGGTGGGCATTGGCTTCCTCATCATGACCTTCGCCGGCTGCGGGCTTGCCCACATCCTGGGCGGGCAGCCGACGGTGGCGCAGGGTTTCGACGGCCTGCGCCAGGCGGGCGGCATGCTGGGTTTCCTGGCGGCCACCCCGCTGGCAGCCATCCACCAGGCAGTGCCGCTGGTCCTCTACGGGCTCCTGGCATTCGTATCGCTGCTGATCATCACCGCCACGCCTTTCACCGCCATCCCCCGGCGGCTGCGCGGTGCCTACGAGCACCTCATGGGCATCGACCTGATGGACCAGGACCAGCAGGACAAGCACGACCGCAGCTACCTTGAACGCCCGGCGCCGGCTGCGCCCAAGAAGAAGAAACGGCGCCTCTTCGGCAAGGACGAGGAGCCAGACGCCGGCCTCGACGGCTACGTGGGTGACGAAGCGTTCGAACACGCCGTGATCGACGACGACGACGATTCCCCGGCTCCGCGCCCCGCCCCCGGCGTCCGCCGACCCACGCAGGCCGAGATCGCCGTCGAGAAAATCAAGGCCGCCCAGGGCCTGGGTGCGGCCGGCGCTGAAGCTCCCGCGGATGCCACCGAAGCCATCCCGATGATTACCCCGGGTATGGCGGCCGGTGCGGCGGCGGCACCCGCGAACGCTCCCCAGGTTCCCTCCACCCCGGTGGCGCCTGCGCCGCCACCCACCCCGATTCCACAGCGCACGGAACAGTTGTCCTTGGCCGGGGACGTGACGTACACGCTTCCGGCGTCGGACTTCCTGACACCCGGCTCCATTCCCAAGGAGCGCACCGAAGCCAATGACGCCGTCGTGGCAGCCCTCACCGACACCCTCCAGCAGTTCAACGTGGACGCCACCGTCACCGGCTTCAGCCGCGGCCCCACCGTCACCCGCTACGAGATCGAGCTGGCGCCAGGCACCAAGGTGGAGCGGGTCACCGCCCTGTCCAAGAACATCTCCTACGCAGTCGCCTCCAGCGACGTGCGGATCCTGAGCCCGATCCCCGGCAAGTCCGCCATCGGCATCGAGATCCCCAACACGGACCGTGAAACCGTCTCCCTGGGCGACGTCCTCCGCAGCCAGAACGCCCGGCGCACCGACCACCCCATGGTGATGGGCGTGGGCAAGGACGTGGAGGGCGGCTATGTGGTGGCCAACCTCGCGAAAATGCCCCACCTGCTGGTGGCGGGCGCCACCGGTGCGGGCAAGTCGTCCTTCGTGAACTCCATGATCACGTCCATTCTCATGCGGGCCACCCCTGACGAGGTCCGAATGGTGATGGTGGACCCCAAGCGCGTGGAACTGACCGCCTACGAGGGCGTACCCCACCTCATCACCCCCATCATCACCAACCCCAAGAAGGCCGCCGAGGCACTCCAATGGGTGGTGCGCGAGATGGACGCCCGCTACGACGACCTCGCCAACTACGGATTCAAGCACATCGACGACTTCAACAAGGCCGTCCGGGCGGGCAAGGTCCTGCCGCCGCCGGACTCCAAGCGCGTCATCCGGCCCTACCCCTACCTGCTGGTGATCGTGGACGAGCTCGCGGACCTCATGATGGTGGCACCGCGGGACGTGGAAGACTCGATCGTCCGCATCACCCAGCTGGCCCGCGCCGCCGGCATCCACCTGGTCCTGGCCACCCAGCGTCCGTCCGTGGACGTGGTGACCGGCCTCATCAAGGCCAACGTGCCCTCCCGCATGGCCTTCGCAACCTCGTCCGTCACGGACTCCCGCGTGGTGCTGGACCAGCCCGGCGCGGAGAAGCTCATCGGCCAGGGCGACGCGCTCTTCCTGCCCATGGGCGCCTCCAAGGCCATGCGCGTTCAGGGCGCCTGGGTCTCCGAGTCCGAGATCCACAAGGTGGTGGAACACGTCAAGACACAGCTGCAGGCCGTGTACCGCGACGACGTTGCCCCCGAGGCGGAAAAGAAGCAGATCGACGACGACATCGGAGACGACCTCGAGGTGCTGCTGCAGGCCACCGAACTCGTGGTCACCACGCAGTTCGGCTCCACGTCCATGCTCCAGCGCAAGCTCCGGGTCGGTTTCGCCAAGGCGGGCCGCCTCATGGACTTGCTGGAATCCAGGGGAGTGGTGGGCCCGTCTGAGGGCTCCAAGGCCCGCGACGTCCTGGTGAAGCCGGACGACCTCGCCGCAGTGCTGGCGGCCCTGAAGGGACAGGAGACTCCTGCCGCCGCAGACTCCCAGACTGCCGCCCTCAGTGACAACGCCAACGCAAACATAGCCCAGGGCGGCTACGCCGAGGACCTGGTGGCCGCGGACCTGGACCAGCGGAAGCAGAAGGCTGAATATTACGACGGCTCCGATACCGCGCCGGGAGGCTACGGCGATGACGACGACGGGTCCGAAGACGCTTGGTCCCTCACCGGGCGCTAGCCGGGGAATGTAGCCTAGACAAGTGACTAGCACCGATGCAACCGCCGCCGGCCCTGGCCGTGCCGGGGTCTGGAACCTTCCCAACGTCCTGACCATGATCCGCATCGCGCTGGTGCCGTTCTTCGTCTGGTTCCTGGTCGCCGACGCGCCAGGACTCCGCAGCGAGTCCGGGCTGTGGCGCTGGGCGGCGGTGCTGGCGTTCGCCGTCGCGATCTATACAGACAAGCTCGACGGCGACATCGCAAGGAGCCGGAACCTCGTCACCGATTTCGGCAAGATCGCCGATCCCATCGCCGACAAGCTCCTCACCGGCTCGGCGCTGGTCATGCTGTCCCTCCTTGGTGAGCTGCCCTGGTGGGCAACGCTCGTAATCCTGGTCCGGGAGTGGGGGATTACCGGGCTGCGGTTCTTCGTGATCCGCTACGGCGTGATCCCCGCATCGCGCGGGGGCAAGCTCAAGACCGTGGTGCAGACCGCCGCCATCTTCCTCTACCTCCTGCCGCTGGGGGCCTTCGCGCCCTGGCTGGCCTGGGTTGCGTTCGCCGTGATGATGGCGGCCGTGGCCATCACGGTCTGGACCGGCGTCGAGTACGTCGTTCAAGCGCTCCGCCTCCGGTCCCGGGGCAAGAAGCAGGCCCGCGCCAACCTTGGACAGGAAAAGCCATGACCAACCTCCATCACCTCGCGGCGCAGGCAGTCCGGCAGGCACTCGAAGAGGGGCGCACAGTAGCCACTGCGGAATCACTGACCGCAGGCATGGTGACGGCTGTCCTGGCGGATACGCCAGGTGCGTCCGGCATGCTGCAGGGGGGCGTGGTCGCCTACCAGAACTCCGTGAAGGAGTCCGTCCTCAAGGTCCCGTCTGACCTGTTGGCCCGGGCCGGTTCCGTGGACGGGGACGTGGCCCGCGCCATGGCCGAAGGTGCACGGACAGTACTGGACGCGCATGTGGGCCTTGCCACTACCGGTGTTGCGGGGCCGGACGGGCATGACGGGAAGCCGGTGGGCACCGTATACGTGGGGGTGGCCACCGCTGCCGGAACAGCGGCCTTTGAATATTCGTTCGAGGGGAACCGCGCGGAGATCCGCGGACTGGCGTGTGGGGCGGCCCTCGAGCGGCTCCTCGAAGCGCTGTCCGGCTGAGGCGGGGGCGTTCCAAGGCGACCCAGTTCCATGCCATTGGAACAGGCCAAGTTACCGGACGTAAAGTTACGGGGAACAAAAGCCGGTACCGATTAGTTATTACATTGTGTCGCTTCCGAAGAGCGGAGGCGCCTAGGATGAAATGACCACACGGTTCGCTTCAGGGCGGACCGGACCAATGAGGGAGCAAGGCGATACAGATGGTAAAGCAGCCCGTATCCGTAAACGGCGTTGTCCGCTGGAAGGATGTGGGCCTCGCCGATCAGGGTAAGAGCGAACAGAAGGAGCGCAAGATGGTTGTACTTCGTCACGAAATTGGTGATGTCCTGCGCGATGTCCGCCAGCGTCAGGGGCGTACGCTCCGTGAAGTTTCGCACAGCGCCCGTGTCTCCCTTGGATACCTCAGCGAAGTGGAGCGCGGCCAGAAGGAAGCGTCATCGGAATTGTTGTCCTCGATCTGCTCGGCACTGGACGTTCCGTTGTCCAGCATGCTCCGCGAGGTGAGCGATCGCGTTGCAGTGGCCGAAGGCGTCACCGTGCCGGACACCGTTCCGCAGGAATTCTCGCAGCGTTACGGCCGCGACCTTGAGCGCGACCTCGACACTGAACTTAATGGCGAACTTTCCGACGGTCTGCTCTCCGGCGCCCGCTAAGGGCGGCCCCACCCGTTGGTGGGCCTTGGAACGTTGTGAAGCCCCCGGCCACAGGCCGGGGGCTTCCGTCGTTCACGTGCAAACCCATACAGGGGGTTCCGTCAGCCTTCCTGGCTGGCTGCTGCGCCGGGAGCGTCCTTGGGGAAGCCGTCCCGCTCGTACGTCGCGTTCAGCTTGGCCATGTACCGAGCCAGTTCCTCGAGGTCCTGGACCGGCCACTCGCCGAGCCGCTCCCGGAAGACCTGCCGCCGGGCATCCTGCACCTGGTGCATCTTCTCCTCGCCCTTCGGCGTCAGCCGGATTGACTGGGCGCGCCCGTCGAGCGGGTCGGCTTCCTTGGACACCAGGCCGATGCTCTCCAGGAACGCAATCTGCCGGCTCACCGACGGTTTTCCCACTCCGATGCTCATGGCCAGTTCTGTCAGGCGGATAGGGCCCTCGCGGCGGATCACGGTCAGCAGGCCGTAGGCTGCGGGCTCCATGTCCGGGTGCACCTGCCGGGACAACTGGTTGGTGATGGCCCGGCCCCGCCGCCACAGGAGGGTGAGCTGGTGTTCAACGTTGTTCAGCGCAGCATCTGTGGTGGCGTCGGCGCCGTGGTCCGGCAGGGCGTCGGGGGAGTTGCTCATGGCAACAATTCTAAGGTCCGGAGCCGTGAGAGAATTTTCTGATGCGACTCAGTGACTACTGGCGGCTGATGGATGACGAGTTCGGCGCAGGCTACTCCCGCGTGCTGAGCAGCACCCTGGTCCTGGCGGGCGTTGGCGGCAGGACCGCAGACCAGGCACTCGCTGCCGGCATCGAACCGCGCAAGGTATGGCTGGCCGTCTGCGACGTCCAGGATGTTCCTGCCGAACGCCGGCTGGGCCGCGACATCAAGCCGCTGCGGGACTGACTGCTCAGCCTCGGTAACCGCCGGTATTTTCCCCTGACACGCCGCCAAGCTGTTCGAATACCTGTTCGGATAAAGCTATGCTTTTTCGTAACGGGTTATCCACATAGCCGCCATTACCCGGCCGGAATGTCAGTGGGTCCCCCTAGCGTCAGAGATGACCAATAAACGGCCGCGAAGGCCACCATCGAGAAAGCATTAGAGGTGTCAACCATGGCGGCAGCCCCGGATCGTGCAAAAGCGCTGGAAGCAGCGCTGGCCCAGATTGACAAGCAATTCGGCAAGGGCTCGGTCATGCGCCTGGGCGATGAAGTCCGTGCGCCCATCGAAGTGATCCCCACCGGCTCCATCGCCCTGGACGTCGCACTGGGAATCGGCGGGCTGCCGCGCGGCCGCGTGATCGAGATCTACGGGCCGGAGTCCTCCGGTAAGACCACCGTCGCCCTGCACGCAGTGGCCAACGCCCAGCGCGCCGGCGGCATCGCAGCCTTCATCGACGCCGAGCACGCCCTGGACCCGGACTATGCCGCGAAGCTCGGCGTGGACACCGATGCACTCTTGGTCTCCCAGCCGGACACCGGTGAGCAGGCGCTGGAGATCATGGACATGCTGGTCGGATCCGGCTCGCTGGACGTCATCGTCATCGACTCCGTGGCCGCCCTGGTGCCGCGCGCGGAAATCGAAGGCGACATGGGCGACAGCCACGTCGGCCTGCAGGCCCGGCTCATGAGCCAGGCCCTGCGTAAGATCACCGGCCGGCTGAGCCAGACCAAGACCACCGCCATCTTCATCAACCAGCTGCGTGAAAAGATCGGTGTCTTCTTCGGGTCGCCGGAAACCACCACCGGTGGTAAGGCCCTGAAGTTCTACGCCTCTGTCCGCATTGACGTACGCCGCATCCAGACCCTTAAGGAAGGCGCGGATTCGGTGGGCAACCGGACCAAGGCCAAGATCGTCAAGAACAAGATGGCCCCGCCCTTCAAGGTTGCCGAGTTCGACATCATCTACGGCCAGGGCATTTCCCGCGAGGGCGGCATCATCGACATGGGCGTGGAGCACGGCATCATCAAGAAGTCAGGCTCCTGGTTCACTTACGATGGCGACCAGCTGGGCCAGGGCATGGAGAACTCCCGCCGGTTCCTCCGTGACAACCCGGAGCTGGCAGCCGAACTTGAGCGGCTGATCAAGGAAAAGCTCGGCGTTGGCGTGAAGCCGGCGGAGGCGGAGTCCAAGGACTCCCCGAAACTGAAGGCAGTCGACGGGTTCTAGCAGTTGGCCGGATTTGAACAGGAGCGGCCCCGCAGCAGCGGGGGCCGCCCGGGGCGGGCCCGCCAGGCACCCCCTTCATTGGGGGAGCTGGGCGGGCCCGGCGACCCCCACGCGCCCAATTTCGGCGATCCCGAGCCCGATCCCGTGTCCGTCGCACAGGCCATCGTCTACCGGCAGCTGACAGCCTCTGCCAAGAGCCGGCTTCAACTCGCGCGCAAACTGGCCGAACGGAACATTCCCGAAGACATCGCAGAGGCAGTACTGGACAGGTTCGAGGAAGTCCGGCTCATCGACGACGCCGAATTCGCCGATATGTGGGTCCGCAGCCGTTCCCAGTCCCGGAAACTGGCCAAGGGTGCACTCCGGCGTGAGCTCACTGAGAACGGCATCGACCAGGACACGGCCACCGCCGCCCTGGAGCAGCTGACGGACGCCGATGAAGAGGCTGCCGCCCGATCCCTGGTGGAGCGGAAGATCCGGCCGGGAACGGACCTGACAGACCGCGCCGAACGCGACAAGGCGGTCCGTCGCCTCGCGTCCATGCTTGCCCGCAAGGGCTACCAGCCCTCCCAGGCGTTCCGGATCGTGAACGAGGTCCTCGAAGCCCGCGGAGCCCCGGACCCCGACTAGGGGCCACGAAACCGTACTTGTAACAGCCGGTACCCTTAATAGGTGAGTTTGACCATTCCTTCCTCCTTTTCCGGTGCCCAGCCCTCCGAAGAGGCCGGGTCCCTGCCGCACGACGCCGCGCCCAAGGCACGCACCTACCAGGTGCGCACTTTCGGCTGCCAGATGAACGTGCACGACTCCGAGCGCATGGCGGGCATGCTCGAGGATGCAGGCTATGTTGCTGCTGACGGCGAGCAGGCGGACGTGGTGGTATTCAACACCTGTGCGGTCCGGGAAAACGCCGACAACAAGCTCTACGGCAACCTCGGGATCCTGGCGCCGGTCAAGGCTGCCAATCCCGGTATGCAGATCGCGGTGGGAGGGTGCCTGGCCCAGAAGGACCGCGAAACCATCCTGAAGAAGGCGCCCTGGGTGGACGCCGTCTTCGGAACCCACAACGTCGGCGCCCTGCCCGCGCTGCTGGACCGCGCCCGGCACAACAACGAGGCGCAGCTGGAGATCCTGGAATCCCTGGACGTGTTCCCGTCCACGCTTCCCACCAAGCGCGACTCGGTCTACTCCGGGTGGGTCTCCATCTCCGTGGGCTGCAACAACACATGCACGTTCTGCATCGTCCCGGCTCTTCGCGGCAAGGAGAAGGACCGCCGTCCCGGGGACATCCTCGCGGAGATCCAGGCACTTGTGGACGACGGTGCCATCGAAGTCACGCTGCTGGGCCAGAACGTCAACTCCTACGGCGTGGAATTCGGCGACCGGCAGGCATTCTCCAAGCTCCTGCGCGCCTGCGGCCAGATCGAGGGCCTGGAACGCGTCCGTTTCACCAGCCCCCACCCCGCAGCTTTCACCGACGACGTGATCGATGCCATGGCGGAAACACCCAACGTCATGCCGCAGCTGCACATGCCGCTGCAGTCCGGTTCGGACAGCATCCTCCGGGCCATGAAGCGCTCGTACCGGTCCACGAAGTTCCTGGGCATCCTGGACAAGGTTCGGGAGAAGATCCCGCATGCGGCCATCTCGACGGACATCATCGTCGGATTTCCGGGCGAAACCGAGGAAGACTTCCAGGCCACCCTGGACGTCGTGGAACAATCGCGGTTCGCCACAGCCTTCACCTTCCAGTACTCCAAACGCCCCGGCACCCCGGCCGCCGACCTGCCCGACCAGCTGCCGAAGGCCGTTGTGCAGGAGCGGTTCGAACGGCTCACCGCGCTGCAGGACCGGATCGCCGCCGAGGAGAACCGCAAGCAGCTGGGCCGCCGCGTGGAAGTGATGGTCACCGCCCAGTCCGGCCGCAAGGCGGAAGAAACCCACCGGCTGTCCGGCCGGTCCCAGGACCAGCGCCTGGTGCATTTTTCCGTTCCGGACGGTGCGCCCGCACCACGCCCGGGAGACCTCGTTACGGTCACCATCACTGAGGCTGCCGCCTTCCACCTGGTCGCGGACCCCACGCCGGAGGACTACAGCCTGCGGCGCTCACGGGCCGGTGACGCCTGGGACAGGTCGCAGGCAGACTCCTGCGGCGCCCCGGCACCCGCTGCGGGCGCCGGCCGCAAGGGCGTCTCCCTGGGCATGCCCTCACTGCCGCTGCGCACTCCCTGACAGGTGGGCACTCCGCCAGTCATCGCCGTCGTCGGTCCCACCGGTTCCGGCAAATCGGACCTCGCCGTCAGCCTTGCCCTGGAGCTGGACGGCGAAGTCATCAACGCTGACGCCATGCAGTTCTACCGCGGCATGGACATCGGCACGGCAAAAGTCACCGTGCCGGAGCGCAGGGGAGTCCCGCACCATCTCCTGGACATCCTGGAGGTGACGCAGGAAGCGAGCGTCTCGGAGTTCCAGCAGCAAGCCCGGCAGCTCATCGACGAAATCCATGCCCGCGGAAAACGGGCCATCCTGGCCGGCGGGTCCGGGCTCTACGTCCGGGCCGCGCTGGATGTCCTGGACTTTCCGGGCACCGACCCACAGCTGAGGCAGCAGCTCGAAGCGGACCTTGCCGCCACCGGCACCGCTGCCATGCTGGCCAGGCTGCGGGCCGTGGACCCGGTCTCGGCAGGCCGGCTCTCCGATGACCGGCGCATCATCCGGGCACTGGAAGTCCACCAGCTCACCGGCCGCCCTTTCAGCTCCTTCATGCCCCGCCGCGAGTACGTCCACCCCGCCGTGCAGGTGGGCCTCGCGGTGGACCGGGACATACTACGGGAACGCCTGGCCCTGCGGGTGCACGCGATGGTGGACAAGGGGCTGCTGGCCGAAGTCCGCCGGCTGGACGCCCAGGGCCTCCGCCACGGCAAGACAGCATCCCGCGCCCTCGGCTACTCCCAGTTCCTGCAGGTCATCGACGGTGAAGCGACCGTCGCAGAGGCCGCGGAAAGCACCATCGTGGCCACCCGCCAGTTCGCCCGCCGCCAGCTCACCTGGTTCGGGGCGGACCCCCGGATCAGCTGGCTGGACTGGCAGGACCCGCAACTGGTGGAGCGTGCCGCGGACCTCTGCCGCTGACGGGTTCCAGCCGGCGCTTCAGTGCCGGGCAGCCGGTTTCGGGCCTGCCGCAGCCGGCCGGTAACCTTGGAAGCATGGACGCAACCCTCGCAGAGACCACCGGCCCCGCCTTCCGCACGCTGGGCGGGCTGCGCTTTTCGAAGGGGCATGGTACGGGCAACGATTTTGTCCTGGTGGCTGATCCCGAGGGGGAGCGCACCATCACCGCGGGCCAGGTGGCTGGCCTGTGCGACCGGCACCGCGGCATTGGCGGAGACGGCCTGATCCGGGCGGTTCCCTCCCGCCTGCTCCCCGAAGGCCGCGACCTGCTGGCCACGGTCCCCGAGGCCGAGTGGTTCATGGACTACCGGAACGCCGACGGCTCCCTGTCCGAAATGTGCGGCAACGGTGTCCGTGTCTTCGTCCACTTTCTCCGGGCCGAAGGCCTGATCGACCTTCCCGACGGCGGTGCACTGACCATCGGCACCCGCGGCGGGGCCAAGACCGTGGTCCGTACCGGGGACGAGTACGCCGTGGACATGGGCCCCTGGGAGTTCATCTTCCCCGGTAAAGCCACAGCCAAAGCCATGGATTCGCTGGTCACCGCGGACGGGCTGGAGGTCCCGCGGCCCGCGCTGTCCGTCAGCATGGGCAACCCGCACACCGTTGTGGCCCTCGCAGAACTCTCCGAACTCGCGGGGACCCGGCTCTTCACGGCACCCACCGTCGAACCCATTCCTGCCAACGGCACCAACGTGGAGTTCGTTGTCCCGGCTGAACCGCTCATCCACGACGGCGTTGGTTCAGTCACCATGCGCGTCCACGAGCGGGGTGTCGGCGAGACCCAGTCCTGCGGAACGGGAGCCTGTGCTGCCGCCGTCGCCATCCGCCACTGGGCCGGCGCAGAGGCTCCGGACACCTGGCGGGTCCACGTGCCAGGCGGGGTAGTAGGCGTGAAATTCTTCGCCGGACCGGCCGGCCACGAGCATGTGGAACTCAGCGGCCCGGCCGTCATCGTGGCTACCGGGACTCTTTCCTGACTTTCAGGATGCGGAAGGACTTGGACGTGGACTCGCGGGTCACCCTGAAGGAATGGTCCAGCTCCCCGGCGAGCCAGCGCTGGAGGGAATCCGAGCCCAGGTTCTTCTGAACCACCAGCCACGCAGATCCACCGGGCGCGAGCCGCGGCAGCCACAGTTTCAGCAGCGAGTGAAGCTCGTCCTTGCCGATCCTGATAGGCGGATTCGACCAAATCGTGTCAAACCTTAGGTCCGGATCAACTGCGTCGGGCGTGCTGGCCACAACGTTCGCCAGCCCGAGAGCGGCAGCATTTTCATTTGTCAGCGTGATGCAGCGTTCGTTCACGTCCACGGCGTACACATGTGCGTGCGGGGCACGCAGCGCCATGGTGAGCGCGATGGGTCCCCAGCCGCAGCCGATGTCCAGCAGATTACCGGTGGGCGCGGGCGCCGGAACCTCAGCCAGGAGGACCGCCGTCCCCTTATCGATGCCGTCAGGGCTGAAGATGCCGCTGGAAGTCTGCAGCCTGCGGGTTTCGCCGGCGAGCTCTACTGTGAGGGGCTTTCTGGTGAAGGGGCCGGCGGGGGATGCGCTGAAATAGTGTGCGGACTCCATAACTGGCCAGAGTAGTTCCCCTTGCAGCGTAAAGGGAAACTGCGGACGCGGGGCCTCTGCTATGGTGGAGGGCATGTTCCTGATCTTCGAGTAGCCGGTACGGGCACCGCCCGTCCCGCAGTCCGTCCTCCAGCGACGGCCAGTCCCACGGCGACGCAGGTTTTCATCACCTTCCGCTTGTGCACCGGACCAGACCCAACATGTCTGTTCCGGCAGCCGGACAATACTCGAAAGTCAGCATCCGCTGGTCTTCTCGCCGATTCTCCGGCACGTTCCCGCTCCGCCGCCTTCCGTGATGCGGCACCCGCGCCCGCGGCCGCCTTCGGCCCGCCGGCGCCCAACATCCCAGGAGAACTGCATGACCGCAGGCCGTCAGCCCAGCGAGAATACTTCCCCACAGACCAGCAATCGGCACTATTCTGGAACTGCCGAATCTTCAAAGGAGACCATGACCAGCCAGCCCAACACCGGATCCGAACCAGCCGCCCAGGACATGAGCCCTGCGGAAATCCAGGCTGTGATCGACCGGATTCTCTCCAAGGACGTACCGGCCAGGAATCTCAGCACGCCCCGCGGAGAAGAACGCGGCAACGGCAAGCCCGTGCTGGGTGCGGCACAGGCCATCTCCCGCCTGGACGAAGAGCACACCACGTTCGACGGCGACCAGCAGGACCTTGAGGAACGCCGCGCCCTCCGGCGCACCGCCGGCCTCTCCACCGAACTGGTAGACGTCACCGAGGTCGAATACCGCCAGCTGCGCCTGGAGCGCGTGGTCCTGGCCGGGCTCTGGTCCGAGGGAACCCTTGCCGACGCCGAAAACTCGCTCCGCGAGCTTGCGGCACTTGCCGAGACAGCCGGTTCAGAGGTGCTGGACGGCCTGGTGCAGCGCCGGGACAAGCCGGATCCCGGTACGTTTCTGGGCTCCGGAAAAGCCCAGGAACTCAAGGACATCGTGATGTCCACCGGCGCGGATACCGTGATCGTCGACGCCGAACTTGCCCCGTCCCAGCGGCGCGGGCTTGAAGACATCGTCAAGGTCAAGGTGATCGACCGCACTGCCCTGATCCTGGACATCTTCGCCCAGCACGCCAAGAGCCGGGAAGGCAAGGCACAGGTTGAGCTCGCGCAGCTCGAATACCTGCTTCCCCGCCTCCGCGGCTGGGGTGAGTCGATGTCCCGCCAGGCCGGTGGCCAGGTGGGTGGCGCGGCCGCCGGCATGGGCTCCCGCGGCCCCGGTGAGACGAAGATCGAACTGGACCGCCGGCGGATCCGCACCCGCATGGCCAAGCTGCGGCGCGAAATCGCCGCGATGAAGCCGGCCCGCGAAACCAAGCGCGCCAACCGCCGTCGTAATGCCGTTCCCTCCGTGGCCATCGCCGGGTACACCAACGCCGGGAAGTCTTCCCTGCTGAACCGCCTGACGGACGCGGGCGTGCTGGTCGAAAACGCCCTGTTCGCCACGCTGGACCCCACGGTGCGCAAGGCCGAAACGGCGGACGGTCTGGGGTACACCCTGGCGGATACGGTCGGTTTTGTCCGGTCCCTGCCCACCCAACTGGTGGAGGCCTTCCGTTCCACGCTGGAGGAAGTGGCTGACGCCGACCTCATCCTGCACGTAGTGGATGCCTCACACCCGGATCCCGAAGGCCAGATTGCTGCCGTCCGCAAGGTCTTCAGCGAGGTGGATGCGCGCAAGATCCCGGAGATCATCGTGCTGAACAAGGCCGACGCAGCGGACCCCTTCGTGGTGGAGCGGCTTAAGCAGCGCGAGCCGCGCCACGTGGTGGTTTCGGCGCGTACCGGAGAGGGGATCGCGGAACTGCTCCGCGTAATCAGCGAATCCATCCCGCGGCCCAGCGTCAAGATGGAACTGCTCCTTCCCTACAACCGCGGCGACCTGCTCAGCAAACTGCACGACTCCGACGCTGAAATCATCAGCCTTGACCACGTCGAGGCAGGTACCCGGGCCGTCGTCATGGTGCGGGAAGGCCTAGCGGCCGAACTGGAACCCTTCGCCGCAAATGACTGACCTCGTGGCCGGCGAAGCCACGGAAACGGCCGGCGGGCAGCTCGCCATCGAGCTGCTCGACCGGGCCGTTGCCGCCATGGGCGGGCAGAGCCGCACCGGGCAGCACGAAATGGCCAGGCAGGTGGCGCGCGCCATCGAAACGGGGAACCACCTGCTGGTACAGGCGGGAACCGGAACCGGCAAGTCCCTCGCGTACCTGGTTCCGCTGATTGCCCACGCCCTCGAAAGCAACAAGCCTGCCCTGGTTTCCACCGCCACGCTGGCACTGCAGACGCAGATCGTGGGCCGGGACCTGCCCCGCCTCCTCAAGGCGATCACTCCTGCCCTGGAGCGGCCGGTGAAGGTGGCACTGGTCAAGGGCCGTTCCAACTACGTCTGCCGGCACAAGCTCGAAGGCGGGTTCCCTTCGGAGGAGCCCGCCGAGGGGCAGCTGTTTTCGCTGGGGGAGGACACCAGTGTTCCCCATTTTGCCGCAACGGTCGGCGGTCCCGCCTCGCAGCTTGGCAAGGAGGTGGTGCGGCTGCGCGAGTGGGCGGAGAAGACCGCCACCGGCGACCGCGACGAACTCCTTCCCGGTGTGACCGACCGCGCCTGGCGGCAGGTCTCGGTGACCTCGATGGAATGCCTGGGTTCACAGAAGTGCCCCCTGGCTGCGGAATGCTTCAGCGAGCTGGCACGCCAGGACGCGGCCGAGGCCGACGTCGTGGTCACCAACCACGCCATGCTGGCTGTCAGCGCCTTCGAAGGGCTGGCCGTCCTGCCAGAGTATGACGTTGTGGTGGTGGACGAGGCCCACGAGCTGCAGGACCGGGTCACGGGAGCCGTCACCGGCCAGCTCTCCGTGGCCATGGTCCACGCCGCCGCCTCCAGCGCGCGGAAGCACACGGCCATCACCGTGGACGCCCTCAACGCCGCCGCCGCCAACCTCGAACTGGCCCTCGCGGGCGCGCCGAACGGGCTGCTGCCCAACGGCCTGAACGACGAACAGCTGGACTGCATCGACCAGCTGCGTGAGGCCTGCCGCGCGGCGCTGTCCGATTCCAAGGGGGACAGCAGCACGACGCCCGACGGCGGGAGGCAGCTTGCGCGGTCCCGCCTGATGCTCATCCTGGAATTGTGCGAGCGGCTGCTTGCGGCCCGGGACAACAGGGAAGTGGTGTGGTTCTCGCGTGCCAGTTCCTTCGACCCCGGCCAGGGGTATTCGCAGCCCGACGAATCCGCGCCCGTGCTGGTCAACATCGCGCCACTGTCCGTGGCAGGCCGGCTGCGGGAGGGCCTCTTTGCCGATCACACCGTGATCCTGACATCCGCCACCCTGGCCATCGGATCAGCGTTCGAGCCCGCCGCCGGGGGTCTCGGCCTGGTGGGAGACGGCGCCCCCAGCTGGACCGGCGTGGACGTGGGCTCGCCCTTCGACTACCCGAAGCAGGGCATACTGTACGTTGCCGGCCACCTGCCCAAACCGGGCCGGGGCGCATCGCCGGAATCGCTGGCCGAATTGGAGGCGCTCATCCGCGCATCCGGCGGCGGGGCGCTCTGCCTGTTCTCCTCACGGCGCGCCGCCGAGGAAGCAGCCGAGGCGCTTCGCCCCAAGCTCGGTGTGACAGTCCTTTGCCAGGGCGATTCCACCATGACGGCCCTGGTCAAGCAATTCGCCGACGAACCGGACACCTGCCTGTTCGGAACCATGTCCCTGTGGCAGGGAGTAGACGTCCCCGGCGGATCGTGCCGGCTGGTGGTCATCGACCGCATTCCGTTCCCGCGGCCCGACGATCCGCTCATGACGGCGCGGTCCCGTGCGGTGGCGCAGGCGGGCGGCAACGGGTTCATGTCGGTGTCCGCCACCCATGCCGCCATCCGGCTGGCCCAGGGGGCAGGCCGCCTGATCCGGTCCACCGGCGACAAGGGAGTGGTGGCGGTGCTGGATTCACGCCTTGCCACCGAGCGCTACGCCGGGTTCCTGCGGGGGGCTCTGCCCCCGTTCTGGGCCACGACGGACCGGAAGACAGCGGTAGCAGCCCTTGAGCGGCTGGCCGCGGAGGCCCACTGACAGACGGCACCCTCCCGTGAAAGGGGAAGGTGCCGTCTTTTTCGAACTATAAAGTTGTTGGTCCTGCTCTCCCTAGAGCGAGCGCAGGACCGAGACCACTTTGCCCATGATGGTGGCGTGGTCGCCAAGAATCGGTTCGTACTGGGTGTTCTGCGGGAGCAGCCAGGTATGGCCGTCACGCTGGCGGAAGGTCTTGACCGTGGCCTCATCGTCCAGGAGCGCCGCCACGATATCGCCGTTGGCGGCATCCGCCTGGCGCCGCACCACCACCCAGTCACCGTCGCAGATGGCGGCGTCCACCATGGAATCGCCCGCCACCCGAAGCATGAACAGCTCGCCCTGTCCCACCAGCTGGCGGGGGAGCGGCATGACGTCCTCCACCAGTTGGTCGGCCAGGATGGGACCGCCGGCGGCGATCCGGCCGACCAGTGGCACCATGGCGGTGTCCACTGCGGTGGGCAGCTCCGTTACTGTGGCACCCGCGTCCTGGGGCAGCGAAACCGAAGGACCGCCGGTCTTTGCGGGTCCGCCATCCAGTGTGAGAGGCGTGAGTACCTCCATGGCCCGGGGCCGCTTCGGATCCCGCCGGAGGTAGCCCAGCTTCTCCAGTTGTGAGAGCTGGTGGGTGACGCTGGACAGGCTGGCCAGACCCACAGTGTCGCCAATTTCGCGCATCGAGGGCGGGTAGCCGTTCTCGTTGACCGAGCGCTGGATGGTTTCCAGAATTTTCTTCTGCCGCGGCGTGAGCCCCTTCGCGGCCCTTTTCGGCTGCGAGGCTGCCCTGCCCCCGGTGGCTGCTGCTGCCATATTCGCCAATGCCTTTCGGTTGCCACCGGGCTTTCCAAGGCTCCGGACTGGGTGACTTGCCCTTTTGTCAGACCCTGCTGATCAGCTTCAAGGGTGGTTGTTTCCTGTTTCAAAGCTAGGCCAGCCACTTTGCTTTTTCAAACATTTGTTCTAGCGAGTCTCGACATTATTCGTTGATAGGTGCTAAAACTGGAGAGGCAAAAGTTCGAATATGTGTTCTAGTCAAGTGCACGGTATTCGAAAACCGTTCGAATGCGAAGGCCGGAATGTCAGTGGTGCCGGGCAGGCTGGACCTCGTAAAGCAGGAAGTCACCAGTCCCCGCCCCCAGGCGGAGAACGCACCAAGGCATTAGAGGCACTAACGGCAGTACCGGCACTACAGGCACCACAGCACGATTTTTCCCCGGCAGCACAGGATGGTCCAGGAGGGCTCAGACATGTCAGCTATATCCGCTTCGCAGGCAAACGCTCCGCAGGCCTCTGCCCGGCAGGCTTTGCAGCACGCCACGCCCGGAACCCCGGGCGGCCCGGCGCCCCTGCCTCCCCTTCGTCTGACCCGGCGGGGAAAGATCGTCCTGATCGGTATCCCGCTTGTGCTGCTGGCGGCCCTGCTGCTGTCCCTGGCAGGGTTCTTTAACTCGCCGGCCAAGGCCTCCGACACTGCTGAAGACCTCACGGTGACCCCCACGGTGACCGTTACAGTCCAGTCCGGACAGTCGTTGTGGTCCATCGCTGGAACTGTCGCCCCCGACCGTGATGCCCGGGACGTGGTTGCCGACATCGTCCAGCTGAATAACCTCCCTGCAGGGGCGGTCTTGCCCGGCCAGCAGTTGTACGTCCCCACCAGCTGAGGCAGCGTCCGCCCCAACATGCGCCGGGTGCGGCCTTGCCGCAGGCCGCACGCCCAGCGCGAACACCGGCTGTCACATTTTCCGGTCTCCGGGACGGCCACTAAACTGTTCAGGTGAATGACCAGCTAGAGCGTCTGAACCGGCTTCCCCTCCGCAGCAACCTCCGCGGGCTGACCCCCTACGGGGCGCCCCAGCTGGATGTCCCCATCCTCCTGAACGTCAACGAAAACTCGCACGGCGTTCCGGCTGACGTCAGGGCCGCCATCACCGCAGCCGTGGCCGACGCGGCCACCAGCCTCAACCGGTATCCGGACCGGGAGTTCACCGACCTCCGTCGTGCGCTGGCCGAGTACCTGGGCCACGGACTGGACGCGTCCAACCTGTGGGCCGCCAACGGCTCCAATGAAGTGCTCCAGCAGATCCTCCAGGCGTTCGGCGGTCCCGGCCGCACGGCCCTTGGCTTCCCGCCCACGTATTCCATGTATCCGCTGCTGGCCAGCGGAACGGATACCGGATACATCAAGGGCCAACGCGCCGGCGATTACGGGCTGAGCGCCGAATCCGCGGCCCGCCAGGTGAAGGAACTCCAGCCCAACATCGTCTTCCTCTGCTCACCCAACAACCCCACCGGAACCGGTCTCGGGCTGGATGTGGTGGAAGCCGTTTACGAGGCCGGAGCAGCAAGCCAAACCATCGTCATTGTGGACGAGGCTTACCACGAGTTCGCCCATGACGGCACCCCCAGCGCATTGACCCTCCTGCCCGGACGGGAGCGGCTTATCGTTTCCCGCACCATGAGCAAGGCGTTTGCCCTCGCGGGTGCACGCCTCGGCTACATGGCGGCAGCCCCCGAAGTCACGGATGCCCTGCGCCTGGTCCGCCTGCCTTACCACCTGTCCGCCGTCACGCAGGCAACAGCGCTGGCGGCCCTGCAGCACCGCGAAGCCCTCATGGCCGACGTCGAAGACATCAAGAAGCAGCGCGACCGCATCGTCACCGAACTGACGCGGCTGGGACTCAAGCCCGCAGCCTCGGACTCCAACTTCGTCTTCTTCGGCGGCCTGGAGAACCCCCGCCAGGTCTGGCAGGAGCTGCTGGATGCCGGCGTGCTGATCCGCGACGTCGGGATCCCCGGCCACCTCCGCGTCACGGCAGGAACTGAGAGCGAAACCACAGCATTCCTCACCGCCCTGGAAAGCATCCTTGCCAGTCAGGCCGCGCTTCCCGCCTAGACTTGAAGTACCGGCGCTGGACGCCGTGCCACACTCCTTCTCCCGCAAAAAGGACACCTGACCATGAGTTCCACCGGATCGAACACGGCCGCGGCCCGGACCGCGCGCATGGAGCGCGCCACCAGTGAGTCGTCCGTGCTCGTGGAGATAAACCTCGACGGTACCGGCGTCTCGGACATCGACACGTCCGTGCCCTTCTACGACCACATGCTCACGGCGCTCTGCAAGCACTCGCTCATCGACATGACGGTCAAGGCCACCGGGGACATCCACATCGATGTCCACCACACCGTGGAAGACGTGGCCATCACGTTCGGTGAGGTGCTGCGCACGGCGCTGGGGAACAAGGCGGGGATCCGCCGGTTCGGCGAAGCCACCGTTCCCCTTGACGAGGCACTGGCCCACGCGGTCGTGGACGTGTCAGGCCGGCCCTACCTTGTGCACGGCGGCGAGCCTGCGGGCCAGGAGTACCACCTGATCGGCGGCCACTTCACTGGCTCCCTGACCCGCCACGTCTTCGAGGCGATCACCCTGCACGCCGGCATCTGCCTGCACATGAACGTCATCGCTGGCCGCGACCCGCACCACATCGTGGAGGCCCAGTTCAAGGCGTTCGCGCGCGCCCTGCGGGCAGCCGTGGAACCGGACCCCCGGGTGGAAGGCATCCCCTCCACCAAGGGTGCCCTGTGAGCGGCCAGGTCCTGAAGGACGGCGCAATTATCGATCCGTCCGCCAGCCGGAAGCTGCCTTCCCCTGAAGGAAAGCCCACCGTCACGGTGCTGGACTACGGTTCGGGGAACGTCCGCTCGGCCGTGCGTGCTTTGGAACGGGCCGGCGCCGAGGTAGTGCTCAGCGCCAAGCCCGAGGACGTCCTGAACGCTGACGGCCTGGTGGTCCCGGGCGTCGGCGCCTTCGAAACCGTCATGCGCGAACTGAAGGCCGTCGACGGCATCCGACTCATCGGACGACGGGTTGCCGGGGGCAAGCCCGTCCTCGGTATCTGCGTCGGCCTCCAGGTGCTCTTCGAGGCAGGCGTGGAACACGGCACGGAGGCAGAAGGCATCGGGGAGTGGCCCGGCAAGGTGGAACTCCTGCCCGCCGATGTGGTGCCGCACATGGGCTGGAACACCGTCAAGGTACCGGAAGGCTCGAAGCTCTTTGCCGGCGTCGAGAACGAACGCTTCTACTTCGTGCATTCCTACGGTGTGCAGGAATGGAACTTCGACGTCATCCAGCCGCGCATGGCGCCGCCCCTGGTCACCTGGTCCGAGCATGGTGCCCCGTTCATCGCCGCCGTCGAAAACGGCCCGCTTTGCGCTACGCAGTTCCACCCCGAGAAGTCGGGGGATGCCGGCGCGCGCCTGCTGCGGAACTGGGTGGAGGCCCTGCACCGGCCCGCGGCCCAGCCTGCCTCCGGCAGCCAGTCGGACCCGGCCGGCGGTCCTGCCTAGATGTGGTCCATTGTCCTGATGGGGCTGGCCGGCCTGCTGGTAGGCGGAGCCCTGTCCTTCCGGCAGCAGCACAAGCCGCTGTGGACACAGATATCGTTCTACGTCCTGGCGGGCATGTCCCTGCTGGCCGCCTACCTGCTGACGCTGCCGGCAACCTGAACGCGCCCCGCCAACCCCCGCACCCAACCCTGAGGAAGAACATGACCACCGCAAACGATCTGCCGGTCCTTGAACTGCTGCCCGCCGTCGACGTCGTGAACGGGCAGGCCGTCCGGCTGGTCCAGGGGGAAGCGGGCAGCGAGACGAGTTACGGCACACCGCTGGAGGCCGCCACCAACTGGCAGCAGCAGGGTGCCGAATGGGTGCACCTGGTGGACCTGGACGCGGCCTTTGGCCGGGGGTCCAACGCCGAGCTGCTGCGGGAAGTGGTAGGCCGGCTGGACATCAAGGTGGAACTCTCCGGCGGTCTGCGCGACGACGAATCCCTTGAGGCCGCCCTTGGCCTCGGCGTAGCCCGCGTCAACCTCGGCACCGCCGCGCTGGAAAATCCTGAATGGACCCGGCGGGTCATTGAGCGCTTCGGCGACAAGATCGCCGTCGGCCTTGACGTCCGCGGAACCACCCTCGCAGGGCGTGGCTGGACCAAGGAAGGCGGGGACCTCTGGGAGGTCCTGGACCGGCTCGAGGACGCCGGCTGCGCAAGGTATGTCGTCACGGACGTCACCAAGGATGGAACGCTGCAGGGCCCCAACGTGGAACTGCTGCGCCAGATGGTGGAGAAGACGGGGAAGCCTGTGGTGGCCTCCGGCGGCATCTCCAGCCTGGACGACCTGAAGGTGCTGCGCTCCCTGGTTCCCCTCGGCGTCGAAGGCGCCATTGTGGGCAAGGCACTCTACGCGGGCGCCTTCACGCTGCCCGAAGCCCTCGACGTCGCCGGCCGCCGCTAGGCCGCGGACAGCACGGAAGCAGCCGTATGGCCAGCGAACCAGGGACACCCCCGCCACGCCAACTGCCCGGGCACATTGCTGCCGCGCTGGCGGGCGCCGGGGGAGCAACGGATTCGGCAGGCAGGCCGTGGGCCGGCCGCAGCCTCGCCGGTGACGACGCGAAGATCCACAACTTCGAGGACGACGACGGAACGGCCGACGCCGGCTACCTCACCGCGGTGGCCGACCTCCGGGCAGGCACGGGCAGCGAATCGTCCGTCGTCGCATCCCTCGCCACGGCACGCGTCTTCATCCCCATCGTGGCCCAGCTGGCCGAAGAGGAAGAGTCGTCCCATGGCCTGCAGGCCGACAAGCAGGCGGACATGGCCCTGGTCACGCTGAAAGCCGCGGACGGCAGGACCGCCATGCCCGCCTTTACGTCGGCCGCGGCGCTTTCCGCCTGGCACCCCGAGGCCCGCCCCGTCGCCGTCTATGCCGCTCGTGCGGCACTGTCCGCAGTGGCCGAGGGCGCGGAACTCCTGGTGCTGGACCCGGGCGCCGACGTAACTTTCGTGGTCCGCCGGCCCGCAGTCTGGGCCCTTGCCCAGCAGCAGGACTGGGTTCCCTCGTACCTGGACGCGGGCCTTGCCGAAGAAATGGGACGGGCGGCAGGCAGCTTCCCTGCAGTCCGCCGGATCGAATTGCTGCCCGGCAGGGGAGTGGCGGCGCGAGCGGCTGACGGGACAGCCATTCCGGGCGGCGGAGCCGGACCCGAACTGCAGGTGGTCCTCTACCTCGAAGACGGCCTTGACGCTGCCGGCGTCCAGCAGCTGGTGGCCGGACTCCAGGCGGAGTGGTCGCGGAATGTATTGTTTGGGGAGCGCGTCGACTCAATCGAGATCAAGCTGCGGCGCGCAGCAGAGTAGCCGGCAGCCAGGCGGGATGATCCCCGGTCCGCTGCGGCAGACGTAAGGACCACCTCGTGAATTTCGCCCTCTACCGGGAGCTGCTGGCCGTCCGGCCCATCCGGAGGCTGCTCCTCGTGGGCATGATTGCCCGGATACCCCACTCGGCCGCCGGCGTGCTGCTGACCCTCCATATCGTCCTGACGCTCGGGCAGGGGTACGCTGCCGCCGGTGCCGCGGCCGCGGTCATGACCCTCGGAATCGCCCTGGGCGCCCCTTGGCGTGGCCGCAGGGTGGACACCGCCGGGCTGCGTAAAGCTCTGGTCCCGTCCGTCATCTCCGAGGCAGTGATCTGGTCCATCGTCCCGCACGTGTCCTACCAGTGGCTCCTCCCGCTGGTCTTCGTGGGCGGCCTGCTGACCCTTCCCATCTTCAGCGTGGTGCGCCAGTCCCTCGGCGTGCTGGCCGACGGCGACCAGCGGCGAACCGCCTACGCCCTTGACGCGATCACCACCGAAATGGTGTTCATGATCGGACCGGCCGCCGGTGCGGTGGTCGCCACCAGCGGCTTCACCACGGCCGGCCTGACGGTCGTGGGCCTGGCGACCTCGCTGGCGGGGCTTTTCCTGATCTGGTTCAACCCGCCCACCCGCAGCCCGGAACAGGCACCAGGACAGAAGGAAGAGAGCCAGGCTGACCAGCGCCATGCAGCAGAGGCTGCCATGGTGGCCGCTGCCCCGGCCCACCTGCAGGAAGCGGCCGCCGAACTGGGTCCCGCCGCCTCCCGGGCGCCGTCCGGCCTCCGCGGCAAGGTCAGCCACAACTTCGCCTGGTTCACGGCAACCGTGGCTGCGCTTTTCGCCGTCGCCGCGGGCGCCGGAATGGTCCTCAGCGGCACCGACGTAGGCATCGTGGCAGCCCTGGAAACAGGGGGCCGGCAGAGCGAGATCGGCATCGTCTTCCTGTTCTGGTGCGCGGCCTCGGTGGTGGGAGGGCTGTTGTACGGTGCCATGCACCGGCCGGTGCCACCGATCCTCCTGCTGCTCGGCATGGCCGCCCTCACCATCCCCATGGGGTTTTCCTCGGACACCTGGACGCTGGCACTGCTGTCCGTCCTGCCGGGGCTGCTGTGCGCTCCGGTGCTGTCCGCGGCCTCGGAGAAGGTGGCGGACCTCGTTTCCGAGGAACGCCGCGGCGAGGCAATGGGCTGGTACGGCTCAGCGCTCACCGCGGGCGTCGCGCTCGGCTCGCCGCTCGCCGGGGTGTTCATCGACGTTATGGGCTCCTCCGGCGGCTTCGTGTCCGTGGGAGTCGCCGGCGTGGTCCTCTGCCTGGTGGGCCTGGTCCTCCAGCTGCGCCGCCGGAAGGCTGCGGCCTGAGCCGCCCCCTATTTCTCCCCCCGGGTTTTTGTCCAGATATGGTGATTTCCGGGGCCTGCAGGTCGACTTATCTGGACGAAAACTCCTGGGAACGACGACGGCGGGCCGGCCCCGGAAGGTCGGCCCGCCGTCGCGGTTTGCCGGGAGTGTGCTGCCTTAGTTGACGGCCCCCGTGTACTTCTCGCCCGGACCCTTGCCCGGGGCATCCGGGATCAGGGACTCTTCGCGGAAAGCAAGCTGGAGCGAGCGCAGCCCGTCGCGCAAGGGTCCTGCGTGCTGCGAACCGATCTCCGGTGCAGCGGCAGTCACCAGGCCCGCCAGGGCAGTGATCAGCTTGCGCGCCTCGTCCAGGTCCTTCAGCTCCGCGGCGTTTTCCTCGGCGGCAAGGCCAAGCTTGACCGCGGCGGCGCTCATCAGGTGGACAGCGGCGGTGGTGATGACCTCGATGGCCGGCACTTCGGAAATATCCCGGATCTGTTGGGAGACATCGGCGCCGGAGCCGGCGGAGTCGAAAACGTATGAATTACTGTCTGGCGTGCTCATACTGGTAAGCTTGACACAGACCAACTGGATGTCGTTATTTTAAAGACCAGGTTCCCACCGGCGCTTTCCGGCGCTGACGGGAATTTTTTCTGTAGAATGGCATGCAGTTTGCAAGCGGAGTTCTCTCCCACCCGCGTCAGCCGCTGTTCCAAAGGTTCACCAGAACACTTCCGGAACTCAAGGTTGCCGGGTACTGGTTGGGCATGGCCCCGGTGGACGCCGGAACCATGCATGCGGTCCCCTTGTGGGGCTTGCATGTACCAGCCGCCAAGAGGCCTTCGATTGCTCCGGCAATTGGGGGCCTTCTCTATTTGCCGGATTCCACAACAAAAACAGGAGCTTTAACATTAGCGAGCCAAGAATCAATGAGCGTATCCGCGTCCCCGAGGTGCGGCTGGTCGGCCCTGCAGGTGAACAGGTAGGCATCGTCCGTATCGAGGATGCCCTGCGTCTGGCTGCCGAGTCCGACCTTGATCTCGTTGAAGTTGCACCTCAGGCGAAGCCTCCGGTGTGCAAGCTGATGGACTTCGGCAAGTACAAGTACGAGGCCGCGGTCAAGGCACGTGAAGCCCGGAAGAACCAGACGAACACCGTTCTGAAGGAAATCCGTTTCCGCCTGAAGATCGACACCCACGACTACGAGACCAAGCGCGGACACGCATTGCGCTTCCTCGGTGCCGGGGACAAGGTCAAAGCCATGATCCAGTTCCGTGGCCGCGAGCAGCAGCGCCCGGAAATGGGTATCCGCCTGCTCCAGCGCTTTGCCGACGACGTCGCCGAGGTCGGCGTAGTCGAGTCCAGCCCCCGCATCGACGGCCGGAACATGGTCATGGTGGTCGGCCCGCTGAAGAACAAGGCTGAAGCCAAGGCCGAGGCGCGCCGCGCAACGCAGCGTGCGGAAGCGAAGGCGCAGAACGAAGCCAAGGCAGCCGGCCGGATCGACGTTTCCGGCCAGGACCAGGCACCCATGACGCAGTCACTGGCCGACCTGCTGCCTGAAGGTTTCACGACGTCGACTGAAGCGGAAGCACCCGCCGAAGCTCCGGAGCAGACGCTGGCCCCCGCCGTCGAGCCTGCAGCCGCAGCCGAAGCACCCGCGGAAACTCCGGAAGCACCCCAGGAGGAGGCCCCCAAGCAGGAGGCCCCCAAGCAGGAGGCTCCGAAGCAGGAAGCCCCCAAGCAGGAGGCTCCGAAGCGGGAAGCCCCCAAGGCTGCCGTGCCGGCTCCCAAGCCGGCAGCAACGGAAAAGTCTGAGGCTGCTCCGGCGGCTGCGGCTCCCAAACCGGCAGCTGTTCCTGCGCCGCCGAAGCCGGTGGCCAGGCCTGCGGCGCCGAAGCCTGCTGCACGCCCTGCCCCCAAGGCAGTGCCGAAGCCGGCTGGCAAGAAGACCACTTAGTTCACAGCTGCCGTAGGTTCCGCCCGACGGCAGACAGCAACCAGCATGCCGCCCTTCACAGGGCGGCTGCGTGATAGAGCTGCAGGCATAGCCTGCGGAAACGTAAGGAGATCGGTTCCCATGCCGAAGATGAAGACCCACAGTGGTGCTAAGAAGCGCTTCAAGCTGACCGGCAGCGGCAAGCTGCGCCGCCAGCAGGCTAACCGCCGCCACTACCTGGAGCACAAGTCCAGCCGTCTGACCCGCCGCCTTGCCGGCGACAAGATCGTCTTCAAGGGTGACGCCAAGGTCATCCGGAAGATGCTCGGCATCTAATTTCCAAGTTCTTTGGCTGGCACTGACTGGTGCCGGCCACCTGTAAAAAAGCCTTCTCAGGCCGCCGGAACTCCGGCAGTAGATGCTTGGGATCAGATTTTGAAGGAGTACGCACGTGGCACGTGTGAAGAGGGCGGTCAACGCCCACAAGAAGCGCCGGGTTGTCCTTGAACGGGCGAAGGGCTACCGCGGACAGCGGTCGCGCCTCTACCGCAAGGCCAAAGAGCAGCTGCTGCACTCGTTTGTGTACAGCTACGGCGACCGCAAGAAGAAGAAGGGCGACTTCCGCCGCCTCTGGATCCAGCGCATCAACGCTGCCTCCCGTGCGAACGGCCTGACCTACAACCGCCTGATCCAGGGCCTGAAGGCTGCTGAGGTTGAGGTTGATCGCCGCATGCTTGCAGAGCTGGCTGTCTCCGACGCCAACGCTTTCGCTGCGCTGGTCCAGGTCGCCAAGGACTCGCTGCCGGCCGACACCTCCGCCAAGAAGGTTGTTGCTGCTAAGTAGCAGTCCTCCCCGCCTCAGGGGCAGTTCAGGAACCGGTGGCAGCAGCCACTAGAGTTCTTCTATGAACAAAACCGGGCGCCCGCAAGACTTTCCACTGTCCAACCCCCGAGCTGATCGGGTCAGGGACGTGGCAAAGCTTGCAGGGCGCCCGGCCCGTTTAAAGCGTGGGCACTTCCTGGCCGAGGGGCCGCAGGCCGTGCGCGAGGCGTTGAAACTGCACCAGGAGCGCCTTGCCGCAGGAGCCCCTGGCGTGGTCTCCGAGGTGTTCGCCAGCGAGGCATGTCTGGACCGCTTTCCGGAATTCGAGGAGCTGGCCGCGGGAACCAACGCCCGTCTCGCCACGGACGAGGTCCTTGCCGCGATGGCGGACACTGTCAACCCGCAGGGCATCATCGCCGTGTGCCGCTTCCTGGACGTGGCACTGGAAGACGTGCTCGACGCCGGGCCCCGCCTGATCGCCGTGCTCTGCCAGGTCCGCGACCCGGGGAACGCTGGAACAGTCCTGCGGGCGGCCGACTCGGCCGGTGCCGACGCAGTTGTCCTCACCGCTTCCAGCGTGGACATCTACAATCCCAAGGCCGTCCGCTCGACAGCCGGTTCCCTGTTCCATCTGCCGGTGGTGCTGGGGGCGGATGCTGCAGCAGTTGCTGCGGCCTGCAAGGCCAGGGGGATCGGCATCCTGGCTGCTGACGGTTATGGCACTCTGAACCTGGACGCGCTGCAGGACGAGAACGCCAGGCGCAGGCTTACCGGTGCCGGTCCGGAATCCGCGTACGACCTTGCTGCACCCACCGCCTGGTTGTTCGGCAACGAAGCGCAGGGACTCTCCCCGGACGAGCTGGCACTGGCTGACCACCGGGTTGCCGTTCCCGTTTACGGTGCTGCGGAAAGCCTTAACCTGGGCACCGCCGCCACAGTGTGCCTCTACGCGAGTGCGCGTTCACAGCAGCCGGCCGCAGTCACCACCTGACGTTCGGGGTCCCCACCTGATCCTGGTGCTTTGGGGGCATGCCGGGCACAAGTAAAGGCCCCGGAAACGTCCGGGGCCCTTGGTGCCAATGAACTTCACTTGACGGGACGCATCAGGGTGCGCGGGTGGCCTTCCCGCGTCCGGTGATGGCCCCGTAGATGCCGGCAACAACAAGGCCGCCGACGATAGCGAGAATCCAGGTGCCGAGGTCAAAGAAGGCCAGATCGCCCCGGTTGAACACGAGGCTGCCGATCCAGCCGCCAACGATGGCGCCCACAACGCCCAGTACCAGGCTGGTGACCCAACCGCCGCCGACCCGTCCGGGCATGACCGCCTTGACGATGGCACCTACGATGAGGCCGAGAATAATCCAAGCAAGAAAACCCATGTCTCCTCCTTACGGTTACCGGGATTTAATCGTCCCGATGAGCCTCAAGCTAACATAACGGCCCCTTGATGTCAGCAGGATTAGGGCCACTTCCGGCGCCCGCTTGAATCTGCCCTACGGGCGCCGGGAGTCCATTGGAGCCCGTTCATGGGGCACGGGGTGGAGGCTGTTCCGTGACCTTGCCAGTGGGGCCAGGATTGTGGGGAGTTCCCTTTCGGTTACGGCCGGGGCTCAGGCAGGCAAGGGCTTCCGGCGTTCCAGCATGCCGCTGAGAATGGCGACGCCGAGTCCCAGGATGGCGAGGACGGCACCAACCAGGGCCGGTGCCACGTAGCCCCAGCCCAGCGCGATGACCAGTCCGCCCAGGAAGGCACCCAGGGCATTGGCGACGTTCAGGGCGGCGTGGTTCAGGGACGACGCCAGCGAGGGGGCATCCGGGGATGCGTCCAGCAGCCGGGTCTGCAGGGCGGGGATCAGCATGGACCCGGACGCGCCCACCACGAACACCATGGCAAAGGCCGACCAAGGCCAGTGTGCGGCCACCGCGTAGACCACCAGTGCCACTGAGATGGCGGGCAGCACCTTGTAGAGGGTTCCCATGACCGACTTGTCAGCGATCCGCCCGCCCACGATGTTTCCAGCCACCATGCCAAGCCCGTAGAGCGCCACCACCAAGGGAATCAGGGAGGACGGGATCCCGGCAACCAGGGTCATGGTGTGCGCAATGTACGTGTAGGTGGCAAAGAAGCCGCCGAATCCCACCACACCAATCAGGATGGCCAGCCACACCTGGAGCCGCTTCAGCGCACCGAGTTCCCGGATGATACTCGCGTCGGGGTGGGCGGCTTGGAACGGGACGAAGCGCCACATCAGGGCCAACGTCAGCAGCCCGATGAAGCCCACCAGGACAAAGAGCAGCCGCCAGCCGTAGGTCTGGCCCAACCAGGTGGCGAACGGCACGCCAACCACATTGGAAATGCTCAACCCCGCCATCACCATGGAGATGGCCCAGCCGCGCCTGGTGGGCGGAACCAGGGAGGCGGCGATGACCGCCGCCACGCCGAAAAAGGCGCCATGGGGCAGGCCGGCAGCGAAGCGGGACACCAGCATGGTCCCGTAGTCCGGTGCCAGGAAGGAGGTCAGGTTTGCCACGGTGAAGAACAGCATCAGGCCGAGGGCAAGATGCTTGCGAGGAAGCCTGGCACCCACGGCGGCGAGCAGGGGCGCCCCCACCACCACGCCCAGCGCGTAGGCGGAGATGAGGTGCCCGGCCTCGGGGGTGCTGATGCCCAGGCCCTGTTCCACTTCCTTCAGCAGGCCCATCATGGTGAATTCGGTGACGCCGATGCCCACGCCGCCCATGGCAAGGGCAATGATGGCCATGGCCAGGTTGGGGGAGGTGGTGGGGGCTGCCGTGGACGTGGAGAGGGCGCTGCTCATATGCCTGCTTTTCGAAAGGGGTTGCTGACGGAACTGGTGCTGCCACGGCGGTGGGGCGGGAAGGACGGGGTCCGAAGGCGGAAACCCTGGAGGGGGAAGCTGTATTCCCCGTCCCGGCAGGGAGGGACTCCGGGTGCTCCCATTGTCCCCCATAGAATGGGGCGGTGACTGAACTGATACGGGTTGTGGGCGGAGCCATCGTGGACAGCCTGGCTGAACCGGCGATGCTGCTGGTGGCGCGGCGAAGCGCGCCCGAAAGCCTTGCGGGCATGTGGGAATTCCCCGGCGGCAAGGTGGAGCCGGGCGAGGACGCCGAGACGGCACTCGTGCGGGAACTGCTCGAGGAGCTGGACGTGGGGGTCAGGCTGGGCAACGAGTTGCCCGCCGCAGATACCGGCGGCTGGCCGCTGAATGAGCGCGCCGCCATGCGGGTGTGGTTCGCGGAGGTCACCCGTGGAGAACCCCGGCCCCTGGAAGACCACGATGAACTTCGCTGGGTACCGCTTGCCGATCCTGCCGCCGTGCTTGGCCTGCCCTGGATCCCCGCGGACTTCCCGATTGTCCGCGCGCTGCTCGACAAGGTGTCAGTGCCTGCCGGCGGGAGCCGGAACTAGCACGCGCACACTCTGGGCCGCCAACTTGTGCAACACCGGGAAACGCGCGGCACCCGGGGATTGGGCAGGCCTAGAAAAGGGTTGGCTGCCCGGCTTGTCCGCCGGGCCGGACGGGTCCCGCCGCCGGGCTTCCTGAAGCTTCCGGAATGATGCCTGCCGGATACTCCGCTTCCTCTCCACGGGGATCGTCCAGGTCCCGGTGGCTGAATCCGGAGGAATGCGTGAACCCGTGCCTGGCCTTGAAATAGCGGACCTTGGCGGCAAGCCAGCCCCGGTACTCCTTGGATGCATAGGATCCGGCGCCGTACAGCTGACGGTAGCGGGCCACCAGTTCGGGATGGTTTGCGGCAAGCCACTTCAGGAACCATTCGCGGGTACCGGGCTTCAAGTACAGGGCTCCGGCCGTCACGCCCGTTGCGCCTGCCGCCGCCAGCGAGGCGAAGAGCGCGTCCAGCGCTTCGTCGCTGTCCGAAAGCCAGGGAAGGATAGGCATGGCCATCACCCCGCAGGGGAGGCCGGCCTCGCGAAGCCGGCCCACCAGCTTGAGCCGTGCACGCGGCCCCGGGGTTCCCGGCTCGATCGCTTCGGAAAGGGCCTCGTTGGTCATGGCCAGCGATATTCCGAGCCCCACCGGAACCTGGGTGGCGGCACTTTTCAGCAGCGGGATATCCCGCGCCAGCAACGTGCCCTTGGTGAGGATGGACAGGGGAGTGCCTGAATCGGCCAGTGCGGAGATGATGCCGGGCAGGAGCTTGTACCGTCCCTCGGCCCGCTGGTAGGGGTCCGTGTTGGTGCCCAGCGCCACCTGCTGCCGTGTCCACGACGGTTTGGCCAGTTCCTTACGAAGGACCTCAGCCGCGTTCACCTTGACCACCACCTGGCTGTCAAAGTCCAGGCCGGCGTCG
This sequence comes from Arthrobacter sp. Y3221159, assembly GCF_059089885.1. Taxonomy (NCBI): domain Bacteria; kingdom Bacillati; phylum Actinomycetota; class Actinomycetes; order Micrococcales; family Micrococcaceae; genus Arthrobacter; species Arthrobacter sp. Y3221159. The sequence continues at coordinate 29,621 of NZ_JBNHFC010000007.1, read as the reverse complement.
AAGTCCAGGTAGGTGTGGCTCTTGCGCGCGAAGCAGTAGACGCAGGCATGGCTGCAGCCGCGGTAAGGGTTGACCGTCCATTCAAATGGCATGCGTGAACCTGGCGGAACCCTGTTGAGCACCGATTTTGCAGTGACCTCATGGAAGGTGATCCCGGCGAATTCCGGGGTGGTGACCGAGCGAACCAGCCCCGCCAGTGGGAGGAGGGCGGGACCCGGACCGCCGGCTTCCGCGGCCGGGGCCGGAACCAGTGCTTGGGCGTCCCATCTCATAGCCCCATTCGAAAACATGTTCGAATAAATGTCAAGGCCGGCGGATCTAGGCGGGCGGCAAACTTTCGAGTTCCCAAGCCACCGTTACCGCCGTTTCCAGCCGGTTTGTCCCGGGCTCCACCGCGATGGCCTCGGCCGCGCTGGCGCGCTGGAAGCCTGCCAGGGGAACCGGTACCTGTCCGGGGGCGTGTTCGGTCACGGACAGCACACGGCCCAGCCTGGCTGAGGCCAGGCCGGCGAACTGGCGCGCAGCCCGCAGCGCGTCTTCCCAGGCGGCCGCCCGGGCGCGCTCCCTGGCCGCCGAATCATCGGCAAGGGTGAGTTGAAGGTTGTTGAGGCGCACGTCGTTGCCGCCTGCCCTGACAGCTTCGGCGATGAGCGCGGACACGGCGGCGATATCCCGCAGCCGGACAGCAAGCGAGCTGGAGGACACATAGCCTGTCACCTGCTGCCCTTCGCCCTCGCGCCACACGTAGTCCGCCCGCACATTCAGGCCGGTGGTTTGGATGTCCGCCGCCGCCACGCCCCGGGCGCGCAGGGCTTCGGTAACCGATGCCAGGGCTGCGCCCGCACCGGAATAGGCGGCGTCGACGGAAGCGGCCCGGGTTTCCACGCCCAGGGTAACGAGCGTCAGGTCAGGGGCTGCTTCCGCCCGCCCGGTTCCTGTCACCGTGACAGTGCCGGCAGGGCCCTTCTGTTCCAGGCTGTCCGCAGCGCCCACGGTCACGCCCCTGCTTCCCGGTGGCCCGCGGTCCTGCGCTTCGAACCGGGCCGGGTGGAGGCGCGGGAAGGATAGCCGCCGGCGGCCAGTCCCGCGTGCCGCTCGAAGAGGTTCGCGGTCCCCGGATTCCCGGTCCGCAGGACGGACCAGCCCGCGGCCAGAAGATACAGGGGAAGGAAAGGAACGCCACCGCACCAGGCGTACTGCGTGCAGTGCCGCTCCTCGTGGCCAAGCAACCCGGGCATGGACAGCAGGTCCTCGGCCGGGCCGCGGGACAGCACCACGTTGCCAAGGGTGAAGGCGCGGGCGAAGGGCAGGCGCCAGCGGTATCCGCCGGCCAGCACCAGTCCGCGCGGTCCGGCGACAGGCCGTATACGCGCAACGGCGGCAACCGCGAGTCCCAGCACGGTGCTGCCGTTGGCCAGGTTGACTGCCCGCCGCAGCCGCTGGGCAGCGGTCAGGGGCGGTAGGGATCCCGGGCGCCGCCGCAGTGTCATGAGGCCATGGTAGCCGGAGGGTTCAATTAGACTGGAGGGCAGTGCCTGCCGGTTTCTCCGACGGGCCCTGACCTGGTCATTGAATGAACTGAATTTGAGGGCATTCATCCATGACCTGCCAGTGACGGACGCGCCGCCGGGAAACCGTGCAGGGTGCTCTGCTCGCCGGCAGCCACGACTCGTAGCTAAGAACAGTAGATGACTGAAACTTTGCCGGGCGCCGCTGCACCGAACCCCACGGATGAAGCCGCCATCAACGCCGCTGTAGACCAGGCCATCACCGCCATTGCCGGTGCGGCCACCCTTGACGAGCTGAAGGCGGTGAGGCTCGCGCACACGGGGGAGAAGTCCCCGCTCAGCCTTGCCAACCGTGAGATCGGCAAGCTGCCGAAAGACCAGAAGGCGCTCGCCGGTAAATTGATGGGCGCGTCCCGCGGACGGGTCAACAAGGCGCTCGCCGACCGCACGGCCGTGCTGGAAGCGGAAAACGATGCGCGGATCCTCCTCGAGGAGACCGTGGACGTCACGGCGGCTCCGCGCCGCCGTCGCGCCGGTGCCCGGCACCCGCTGTCCACGCTTCAGGACCGCGTGGCGGACATCTTCGTGGGCATGGGCTGGGAAATCGCCGAGGGCCCGGAAGTCGAGTCGGAATGGTTCAACTTCGATGCCCTGAACTTCAAGCCGGACCACCCGGCGCGCGAAATGCAGGACACCTTCTTCGTGGAGCCCCCCGAAGCCCACCTCCTGATGCGCACGCACACCTCGCCGGTACAGGTGCGCTCCATGCTGGAGCGCGAGGTGCCCATCTATGTGCTCTGCCCGGGCAAGGTGTTCCGGACCGACGAACTGGATGCCACCCACACCCCGGTGTTCCACCAGTTCGAGGGCCTGGCGATCGACAGGAACCTCAGCATGGCCGACCTCCGCGGCACGCTGGAGCACTTCGCCCGCCAGATGTTCGGTGACGAGGCCCAGATCCGGCTGCGTCCCAACTACTTCCCGTTCACTGAGCCGTCCGCCGAGCTGGACATCTTCCACCCCGGCGCCAAGGGCGGCCCGCGCTGGATCGAATGGGGCGGCTGCGGCATGGTCAACCCCAACGTGCTCCGCGCCGCGGGCATCGACCCGGACGTCTATTCAGGTTTTGCCTTCGGCATGGGCATCGAGCGCACCCTCATGTTCCGCAACGAGGTGGGCGACATGCGCGACATGATCGAAGGCGATGTACGTTTCAGCGAGCACTTCGGGATGGAGATCTAACAGTGCGTATCCCACTTTCCTGGCTGCGTGAATTCGCAGAGGTACCGGCCGGAGCAACGGCTGAAGACGTCATGGCCGAGCTGGTCAAGGTCGGGTTCGAAGAGGAGGACGTGCACCGTCCCACCGATGCCCTGGAGGGCCCCATCGTGGTGGGCCAGGTCCTGAGCCTGGTCAAGGAACCGCAGACCAACGGCAAGACCATCAACTGGTGCCAGGTCCGGGTTGTCCCGGAAGGGCAGGAGCAGAAGCTCACCGGCAAGGGCATCGACCCGTCCGGCGTGCAGGGAATCATCTGCGGCGCCCACAACTTCGTTGAAGGCGACAAGGTTGTGGTCACCCTTCCAGGCGCCGTTCTGCCCGGCAACTTCCAGATCTCCGCCCGGAAGACCTACGGCCACCTGTCCGCCGGCATGATTGCCTCGGTGCGGGAACTGGGCATCGGCGAGGACCACGACGGCATCCTGGTGCTGTCCCGCATCGGCCTGGACCCCGAGGTCGGCACCAACGCCATGGAGCTCCTGGGCCTCTACGACCAGGCCGCCGAAATCAACGTCACCCCGGACCGCGGCTACGCCTTCTCCATCCGGGGGGTCGCCCGCGAGTACGCGCACGCCACCGGCACCGCCTTTACCGATCCTGCGGCGAAGGTCCAGGTCCCGGCGGAGCTCTCCGGCGGCTACGGCGTCAAACTGAACGACGACGCGCCCATCTACGGCAAGCCCGGCTGCGACCGCTTCGTGGCACGCACCGTCCGCGGCGTGGACGCCACCCGCCCCACCCCGCCTTGGATGGTGTCCCGGCTGCGGCTGGCCGGCATCCGATCCATCTCGCTGCCGGTAGACATCTCCAACTACGTCATGCTCGAACTGGGCCAGCCCACGCACTGCTACGACCTGGACAAGCTCTCCGGGGACATCGTGGTGCGGCGCGCCGCCGCCGGTGAAAAGATCACCACCCTGGATGACAAGGAGCGCACCCTCGACGCCGAGGACCTGCTCATCACCGATGACTCGGGCGCCATCGGCATCGCCGGCGTGATGGGCGGGGCGGCAACCGAGGTGGGCGATTCGACGTCGAACATCCTGGTGGAGGCCGCGCACTTCGACGAAGTGTCCATCTCCCGGTCCCGGCGCCGCCACAAGCTGCCGTCCGAAGCGTCCAAGCGGTTCGAGCGCGGCGTCGACTGGCAGGTAGCCGGCGTGGCGGCCCAGCGTGTGGTGGACCTGCTGGTGGAGCTTGCCGGCGGCACGGCCGACACGACCGGCACGGACGTGGGCACCGCCCCGGACACCGTGACCATCGAGCTGCCTGCAGGCTTTGCCGCGGCCCGGATCGGCATCGACTTCACCGAGGAACAGATCGTCACGTCCCTGGAGGACCTGGGCGCGGCCGTCGTGAAGAACGACGGCGGCTGGACCGTGACTGCCCCGAGCTGGCGCCACGACCTGGAGACCAAGGAAGACCTTTCCGAGGAGATTGCCCGGCTGGTGGGTTACGACAAGATCCCCGCCACCTTGCCCGTGGCCCCTCCGGGCCGCGGCCTGACCCGGGTGCAGCAGCAGCGCCGCCGCCTTATCCAGGCGCTGGCGGACGCCGGGCTCACCGAGGTGCTGTCCTACCCGTTCGTCTCCAAGGCAGCCAACGACACTTTCGGTGTGGCCGAGGAAGGTGCTGCCCGCAGCGCGGTGAAGCTGGCCAACCCGATCAGCGAGGAGCAGGGCTACCTGCGCACTTCCATCCTGCCGGGACTGATCGAGGTGGCCAAGCGCAACCATTCGCGCGGCTTCCGGGACCTGGCGCTGTTCGAGTCCGGCCTGGTCTTCCTGCCCGGCGGGACGGTGGGCACCCCCTCCATCCCGCCGCTGGGCGCCAAGCCCGCCGATGAGGTGCTGGATGCGCTGTACGACGGCGTTCCGGCCCAGCCGTTCCACGTCGCCGCGGTCCTCACCGGGCACGATTCGCCGGCAGCAGCCGCCCACGCACCCCGGGCCTGGGACTGGGCGGATGCGCTGGACGTCGCCCGCCTGGCCGGTGACGTGCTCGGCGTCGAGCTGGTGGTGACGCAGGGCAGCCACCAGGCGTTCCACCCGGGCCGTGCTGCACGGCTGTCGCTGCGCAGCGGCGAAGTGGTGGGCTACGCGGGCGAGCTGCACCCCAAGCTGCTTGCTGCCGCGGACATGCCCGCGCGGTCCGTGGCCCTGGAACTCAACGCCGACGCGCTGTTCGAGGCCGCGCCGGATGTCATTGTTGCCCGCCACATTTCCCCGTTCCCTGTGGCCACCCAGGACGTGGCGCTCGTGGTGCCCGCCGATGTCCCTGCGGACGACGTGCTGGCTGCGCTCCGCGAGGGAGCCGGCGAACTGCTGGAGGACGTTGCACTCTTTGACGTCTATGCAGGCAAGGGGATCGAGGACGGCAAGAAGTCGCTGGCCTTCGGGCTGCGCTTCCGCGCCGCGGACCGGACCCTGACGGCCGACGAAGCGTCGGCTGCGCGCGAAAGTGCAGTGGCCCTCGCCGCGGAACGGTTCGGGGCAGTGCAGCGCTAACGGCGGCCAGGGCAGTCTCTCAGCAGGGCAGCCTTGCACAGGCGGCTTTTCAGGGGCGGGGCGGCATGGCTCCGGATCTAGTGGTGCGTGCCGTCCCGCCCTTTGCTGTGCCCGGGGAAACCGAACGGGTCCGACGGGACGCCGAAGCGGTCCTGGATGGCCCTGAACTGGCGCGCGCCCGGGCCATGGAACCGGAGGCGCGGGACCGCTTCCTGGCCGGGCGGCTTGAGCAGCGGCTGTTCGTGGCTGGCCTCCTGGGGATGGGCCCCGAACGCCTGGCCGCCAGTTACAGCTGTCCTGCCTGCGGCACTGGACCGGACGTCAGCCACGGGCGGCCGGGCTACCTGCTCGACGGCGTTCCGGCACCTGTGGCGTTCAGTGCCTCCCGGGCTGCCGGGTGGACCCTGCTCGTTGCCATAATCGATGCTGCGCCCGCATTCCGGCTGGGCGTGGATATCGAGGATCCCGCACGGACCGGCTTTGCCGGCTTTGCGGCGCTGGCGCTTACCCCCGACGAGCAGTGGGCAGTGCGGCACCTTTCCGGAACTGCCCTGCTCACGGAGCGGGCCCGCCTGTGGGCCCGCAAGGAAGCCTGGCTGAAAATGACCGGGGAAGGACTGCGGAGGGCGCCGTCCGATGTCGATGTCCTGGCGCGTGCCGGGGTTCGGGACCTGCCCTGCGCTGAAACCGGCCTGCCTGCGAACCTGGCGGCCGCCGTCGCACTGTCAGGCTAGGAAACCCTGGCCAGCGGCAGCGGCGGCAGTGGTTCTTCGTAGAGCCACGGGTGCAGCAGCGCCTCGGCGTCGACTGCCGTGGCCCGGTTGACCGCGAGGATGAAGTCGGGCGTGCCAACCGACCCGTACCGGTGCGCAGCGGTCCATTCCTGCAGCAGGGCAAAGAACGCGAGGTCCCCGCACGCCATCCGGACGGCGTGCACTGCCAGCGCCCCCCGCTTGTATACCCGGTCATCGAACATGTGCTCCGGGCCCGGATCACCCACCAGGATGTCCTGCGCGTCCGCCCGCAGCCGGTGCCAGGCGGCTTCAGCCCGCGCAGCCGACGGCATGATGCCCGCTTCCTCCGACCAGATCCACTCGGCATAGCAGGCAAAGCCCTCGTGCAGCCAGATGTCCTGCCAGGTTGCCGTCGTCAGCGAGTTTCCAAACCACTGGTGCGAGAGTTCGTGCGCAATCAGCCTCTGCGACTCCCAGTCCGGGTCCAGGTGGTTCGGGCCCAGGATGGACAGGCCCTGCGCCTCCAGCGGGATTTCCAGTTCGTCCTCCGTCACCACCACGGTGTAGCCGGGGAACGGGTAAGGGCCGAAGCAACGGGCAAAGGAACGCATCATGGCCGGCTGCAGGGCAAGTCCTGCCCGTGCCTTGTCTGCGAGGTCCGGGGCAACGGCCACGAGTTGCGGCACGGTGGAACCGGCCCCGCCCGGGTCCAGTTCGAGCAGCCCGTACCGGCCGATCTGCACGGTGGCAAGGTAGCTGGCCATCGGCTCCGCCTGCTCGTAGACCCAGGTCTCACGGCTGGAGCGCGTGGTCCGGGACTGGAAGATGCCGTTGCAGACCGCCCGGTAATTCGCGTCCGTAGTGACCGTGAACCGGTAGCTGGCCTTGTTCCGGGGGTGGTCGTTGCACGGGAACCAGGAGGGAGCTCCGTTGGGCTGGCCCGCCACGAGGACGCCGTCGGATAGCTCCTCCCAGCCCACCTCGCCCCAGAGTCCCCGCCGGGGTGCCGGGTTGCCCTCGTAGCGGATATCCAGCGTGAAGCGCTGCCCGGGCCGCAGGCCGGCTTGCCCGGCCACCACCAGCTGGCCGGCGCGCTGGCTGAAGCGCCCCGCCTTCCGCCCGTCCAGCTGCACCTTGGTGGCACGCAGGTTGCCGGCCAGGTCCAGGACAATGGCCGACGCCGGCGCCTGGACAACGCCGTACAGCACCGCCCGGCCGCTGAGCCGGTTGCTGCTGACTTTGTAGTCAAGCTCCAGTTCGTAGCGTTCAACCCGGTAGGCGTTGCTTCCCGCCCCGGGCAGGTAGGGGTCGGGAACCGCGGGAAGGGTCGCTGCCGGGACGCTTCCGCCGGCTCCTGCTGGAAAACTCATCAATACCTTTGGGTTGTTCAACGCTGTGCGGGACCGCTCCAGGGACTGACCGGGTTGCCCATCCAGTACGTCCCGGCCGGTACTGTTTCGCCGCGCATCACCAGCGATGCCGGGCCCACAGTGCCGCCGGCCCCAATAGCGGCTTGCGGAAGGATCACCCCGTGCGGGCCCATGGTTGCCCCGTCCTCGAGCGTAACAGCGTCCATGCTCATCACGCGGTCGTGGAAGAGGTGGGTCTGCACCACGCAGCCACGGTTGACGGTGGCGTTCCGGCCGAGGGTCACCAGGTCGGCTTCCGGCAGCCAGTAGCTTTCGCACCAGGTGCCCGCGCCGATTTTGGCGCCAAGGGCACGCAGCCACCAGACCAGTGCGGGGGTACCCGTGGCGGCGCGGGCGAACCACGGCGCGCTGACCATTTCGATGAAGGTGTCCACCACCTCATTGCGCCAGATGAAGGAACTCCACAGCGGGTTTTCGCCGGCCTGGATCCGGCCCACCAGTACCCACTTGGCAAGGACGGAGGCCCCGGCCGCCACCGCACCGGCCAGGAGCACGACCACGCCGCTGAGGAGGGCGGCCACCCCGTAGTTGAACGCCGTGGCCAGCTGGTCAAAGGCCAGGATAATGCCGGCGGCAATCGCTACCGAGAGCATCACCGGGACAAACCTGCAGAGCTCCCACAGGGCGCGCGCCACCTTCAGCCGGAGCGGCGGCTGGTAGGTGCGGGTATCGTCCGAGGCGATGGCGGTTCGGCGCAGCCGGACCGGGGGGCTGCCCAGCCATGACGTGCCGGACTTAGCCTTTGCCGGGGTGGCGGACAGGACCGCCACCAGCGAGTTCTTGGGCACGCTCCGCCCGGCAGCGGTCATGCCCGAGTTGCCCAGGAAGGAGCGTTTGCCGATCTTGGCCGGCGCCACCCGCAGCCAGCCGCCGTCAAGCTCGTACGAGGCCACCATGGTGTCATCCGCCAGGAAGGCCCCCTCGCCAACGGTCGTCATCGAGGGGATCAGCAGCACCGTGGACGCTTCCACGTTCCGGCCGATCTTCGCTCCCAGCAGGCGCAGCCACACAGGGGTGAAAAGGCTGGCGTAGACGGGGAACAGCAGGTCCCGCGCCAGGTCCAGCACCCGTTCCGTGGCCCAGACCTGCCAGCCCACGCGGCTTCGGACCCGGTGGTAGCCCTCGGTGAGGCCGATGCTCAGGAGCCGGGTTGTGGCCAGGACCAGCAGGGCGTTGCTGAGGAACCAGGCCAGGGCGGACAACGGCAACGCCAGGGCCAGCTGCGGCAGCGCAGCCGAGAGCGATGTGCTGCCCTGGATGAACAGATACGCCACGCCCACAGCGGCGGCAGCGGAAAGATAGGGGAGAACCGCCAGGCAGGCGGATGCGCCGGCGAACCCGGCGAACCACAGCCTGGCCTGAAGCTGGGTCCGGGCAGGGGCATCAGGCAGTGACCGCTTGGCCTTGCCGCGCCGCTGCGCGGGGGACCCGGCCACCAGGTGGCCTGCCTTCACCTTGCCGAGCACGGCGGAACCGGCCTCCACCTGGGCGCCCGCTCCGATGGCTGCACCGGGCATCAGCGTGCTGCGCGCGCCCACCGTGGCCCCGGCGCCGATCCGGATGGCACCGATGTGCACGTTGTCGCCGTCGATCCACCAGCCGGACAGGTCAACCTCGGGCTCGACGTTGGCGCCACTGCCCAGGGACAGCAGGCCTGTGACGGGCGGCAGCGAGTGGAGCTGGACGTCCCTGCCGATCCGGGCTCCCAGTGCCCGCGCGTAGGAGGGGATCCACGGTGCGCTGGCCAGGCTGATGGCGCCGGACAGGTCCTGAATCTGCTCGGCCAGCCAGAGGCGCAGGTGAACCCGCCCCGAGCGCGGATAGGTTCCGGGTTTGACGCCTCGAAGCAGGAACCTGGCAGCGGCCACCGAGATCAGCATCCGGCCGGGAGGGCTGACAAAGACCAGCCAGGAAGCCGCCACCCACCACCAGGAGACCGTGGCTGCCGCGGTGAACCCGGCCAGCGCGGCAAGGATGTTGTTGCCGGCCATGAGGAAAGTCAGCCAGCGCATCCCCACCAGCACATGCAGCGGTACGCCCATCAGGGTCTGGAAAACCTGGGACTTCCGTGCGGTGGGCCGGACCTGGCGGTCGGGTGCGGGGGCGGTGGCGCCGTCCGGAAGGGACAGCCGGGCTGCCTCCACCAGGGCGCCGATGCGGGGGGTGGCGTAGATGTCCGCCACGGTGATGGTCGGGTACCGCACGCGCAGCGCCGATACCAGCTGGGCTGCGGAGAGCGAACCGCCGCCGTAGGCGAAGAAGTCGGCGTCGAGGGAGGTCACAGGGCTACCCAGGACGGCGCTCCACTGCTCCACGATCCAGGCAGCGTCTTCGGGCAGGTTCAGCGGCGCGGCGTCCGCCTCAGCGGCGCCCGCGCCGGGCAGGGGCCAAGGCAGGGCATGGCGGTCCACTTTGCCGCTGGTTTTGGTGGGCAGCGAGTCCACCACCGCGAGCATCGGAACCAGCGCTGCCGGCAGGGTGGCGGCCAGCTGCCCGCGGGCAGCGGCCAGGTCGAGGTCCTGCCCCGAAACCGGGGCAAGGTAGCCCACCAGGATCTGGTTTCCGGCTGCGGTGGTCTGGACGGCGGCGGCAGCGCCGGCAACGCCGGGAAGGGCCTGCAGCGCCGCATCAACCTCGCCCAGCTCAATCCTGCGGCCGCCGAGCTTCACCTGCTCGTCGGCCCGGCCCTGGAAGACCAGGCCCGCCTGCTCAAACCGGACCAGGTCCCCGGAACGGTAGGCACGCTCCCAGCCCAGGCTCGGCATCGGCGCGTATTTCTCTGCGTCCTTGGCGGGGTCGAGGTAGCGGGCCAGCCCCACGCCGCCAATAATCAGCTCCCCTACTTCGCCCTCGGCCACCGGCACGGCGTCCGGGTCGACGACGGCCAGGTCCCAGCCGTCGAGTGGCAGGCCGATCTGGACAGGTCCCGGACCGCCCAGCGGGGCGGCGCAGGCTACCACGGTTGCTTCCGTGGGGCCGTACGTGTTCCAGACCTCCCGGCCCTCCACCGCAAGGCGCCCGGCCAACTCCGGCGGGCAGGCCTCCCCGCCGAAAATCAGCAGTCGGACGTTCTCAAGCGATTCGGCGGGCCAGAGTGCCGCAAGCGTGGGAACGGTGGAGACGGCGGTGATCCCGTGGTTGATCAGCCACGGGCCGAGGTCCATGCCGGTGCGCACCAGCGCCCGGGGTGCGGGGACCAGGCATGCCCCGTGGCGCCAGGCAAGCCACATCTCCTCGCAGGACGCGTCGAAGGCCACCGAGAGTCCGGCCAGGACCCGGTCCTGGGGGCCCAGGGGTTCATCCCGGAGGAAGATCCTTGCCTCGGCATCCACAAAGGCTGCTGCCGAGCGGTGGCTGACGGCAACGCCCTTCGGCGTGCCGGTGGATCCGGAGGTGAAGATGACCCAGGCGTCGTCGTCGGGGGCAGGCGGCCGGGCACCGGCAAACGGTGCCGTACGGCCGGCGGGCACGAGGTCCACGCCGCGGAGCGCGCCACCGGCTTCCAGGACACCGGCCACCCTGGCTTCCCTGAAGACCAGGCGGGCGCGCTCCTCCGGATCGTCCGCATCCACGGGTACGTAGGCCGCGCCCACCAGGAGCACCGCGAGGATGGCAACATACAGCTCGTTGGTCCCCGACGGGATCCGCACGCCTATCTTGTCCCCGGCGCCGAGGCCGGCCTGGTGGAGCCGCCGGGCCGCCGCCCGGACTTCAGCCATCAGCTGGGCGTAACTGAGCGGGCGGCGGCCGTCGTCCAGGGCGGATGCCTCCGGGTAGCGGGCCGCAGTGTCCTGCAGGATGTCGATCAGCGTCCGGGCCGGGGGAGCGGCCAGGGACCCCGGCATCTGGGGCGGATACGTGGAAGGGACATCCTCAAGGGGGACCTGCTGCTGAGTCACTGGGGCATTTTGCCTGTGCCAGATGAACAGAAGATGTACCCCGCGGCCAAACTCGGCGTTCATGCAGTCCGGCCGTTCACCTCTTGTTCATTCAGCAGGTGCCGTTGGCCACTGCGGAGCGGAGGCTTACGGAACCAGGAGCACCTTGCCCGTGGTGCGCCGGCCCTCCAGGTCCCGATGGGCCTGTGCCGCCTGGGACAGCGGATAGCGGGCGCCGACCCGGACCTTCAGGCTTCCGTCAGCGGCAGCTGCGAAGATCTCGTCCGAGCGCCAGCGCCGCTCGGCAGCATCCCTCAGATGGTGGGCGATGGTGGGCCTGGTGAGGAACAGGGATCCGCCGGAATTGAGCCGTTGCGGGTCAACGGGAGGAACGGGGCCGGAGGCTGCGCCGAAGAGCACCAGCGTGCCGCGCACCCGAAGGGCGTCGAGGGAGCCGTCGAAGGTGTCCTTTCCCACGCCGTCGTACACCACGTCTGCGCCCCTGCCGCCGGTGATGTCCCTGACGTGCTGTGCGAACCGGTCGTACCGCACCACATGGTCAGCGCCGGCCCCCCGTGCAAGCTGCTCCTTTTCCTCGCTGGAGACGGTGGTGACCACTTCTGCGCCCCTGGCCTTCAGCAGCTGGATCAGGAGCAGCCCCACGCCGCCTGCGCCGGCATGCAGCAGGACGGTGTGCCCGGGCTCCACCTTGAAGGTGGAATTCATCAGGAAGTGCGCCGTCATCCCCTGCAGGGGAAGTGCTGCTGCCGTGAAGTCGTCCAGACCGCGGGGAACGGGCAATGCGGTGTCCTCGGCCACCAGCATGTAGTCCGCATAGCAGTCGAATCCCTCGGCAGTGGCTACCCGGTCGCCAACGGAGAAGGCGGTAACCCCTTCACCCACTGCCTCCACCGTTCCTGCGGCTTCCGATCCCGGGGTGAAGGGGAACGGGACCTTGTAGGTGCCGCTGCGCTTATACGTGTCGATGAAATTGACGCCTGCCGCCCGCACCTTCACCAGCAGCTGCCGGGGCCCCGGCACGGGGGGTTCCGCTTCCTCGTAGACGAGGACTTCCGGTCCGCCTGCCTGCCGTGCGACGATTGCGTGCGTCATTGCTCCCCTTTCCAGGAGCCGGCGCGTCCGGCTCCCGATGCTGTCACCATCCTAGGGATACCGCGAAGCGGGGAAGCAAGGTTATGCATAAATATCGGTTCTCATGCATAACTATTGCTGTATAGTCGGGGGCATGACTATTTCTGTTGCAGTGTCGGGCGCCAGCGGTTACGCCGGGGGAGAAGTCCTCCGACTCCTGGCCGGACACCCGGACGTCACCATCGGCGCGATCACGGCGCACAGCAACGCGGGCTCGCGCCTGGGCGAATTGCAGCCGCACCTGCACGGGCTCGCCGACCGAATCCTGGAAGACACCACGGTGGACAACCTGTCCGGCCACGACGTCGTCTTCCTCGCCCTGCCGCACGGCGCTTCCGCCGAAATCGCCGCCCAGCTGCCGGAAGGGACGGTGGTGATCGACGCCGGTGCCGACCACCGCCTGCAGGACCCGGCCGCGTGGGAAAAGTTCTACGGCTCCGCCCACGCGGGCACGTGGCCGTACGGCCTTCCCGAGCTCCCCGGCCAGCGCGAGGCGCTCAAGGGCGCCACGCGGATTGCAGTGCCCGGCTGCTACCCGACGTCGGCCCTGCTGGCGCTGACGCCCGGGTTCGCCGCCGGTTTGCTGCAGCCCGACGACGTCGTCATCGTGTCCGCGTCCGGCACCTCCGGTGCGGGCAAGGCCGCAAAGGTCAACCTCATCGGCGCCGAAGTGATGGGCTCCATGAGCCCCTACGGCGTAGGCGGCGGGCACCGCCACACTCCGGAGATAGAGCAGGGACTGTCCAATGCCGCGGGTGAACAGGTCACTGTGTCCTTCACGCCCACCCTGGCACCCATGAGCAGGGGCATCCTCACCACCGCAACAGCCAAGGTGAAGCCCGGCATCACGGCAGAGCAGCTCCGGCAGGCCTGGGCCGACGCCTACGACGACGAGCCGTTCGTGCACCTGCTGCCCGAGGGCCAGTGGCCCGGCACCAAGAGTGTGCAGGGATCGAACCACGCCGCCATGCAGCTGGCCTTCGACGGCCACACCGGCCGCGTCATCGCCACCTGCGCCATCGACAACCTCACCAAGGGCACTGCCGGTGGCGCTGTCCAGTCCATGAACATCGCACTCGGCCTGCAGGAAACCGCCGGCCTTGACCTGCAGGGAGTAGCCCCGTGACCGTCACCACGCCCCAGGGATTCCGCGCCGCCGGCGTCACCGCCGGACTCAAGGCTTCCGGCAAGCCGGACCTCGCGCTGGTGGTCAATGACGGCCCGTCCAAGGCCGCCGCAGCCGTGTTCACCAGCAACCGGGTGGCTGCCGCCCCCGTCCACTGGTCCCGCCAGGTGGTCGCCGATGGCCGGGTGGATGCCGTGGTGCTGAACTCCGGCGGTGCCAACGCCTGCACTGGGCCCACCGGTTTCCAGAACACCCACAGCACCGCCGAGAAGGCAGCCGAAGTCCTGGGAATTTCGGCCACCGACGTTTTTGTCTGCTCCACCGGCCTGATCGGCGAGCAGTTGCCCATGGACAAGATCCTGCCCGGTGTTGAGGCCGCTGCCGCTGCCCTCAGCACCGACGGCGGACCGGAAGCCGGCGAGGCCATCATGACCACCGATTCTGTCCCCAAGTCAGCGCTGTTCATCGGCACTGACGCGGACGGGCAGGAATTCAGCATCGGCGGCATCGCCAAGGGCGCGGGCATGCTGGCCCCCGGCCTTGCCACCATGCTGGTGGTGCTGACCACCGACGCAGCTGTGCAACCGGAACTGCTCGACCTGGCCCTCAGGGACTCCACCCGGGTCACCTTTGACCGCGCCGATTCCGATGGCTGCATGTCCACCAACGACACCGTTGTCCTGCTGTCCTCCGGAGCGTCCGGAGCAGTTCCGGCCGCCGAGGTCTTCACCGCAGGCCTGACCAAGGTCTGCGCCGAGCTGGCACGGAAACTCATCGCAGACGCCGAAGGCGCCAGCCACGACATCGCCATCCGGACCTTCAACGCTGCCAGTGAAACCGACGCCGAGACCGTCAGCCGCTCCGTGGCCCGGTCCAACCTCTTCAAGGCCGCCATCTTCGGCAAGGACCCCAACTGGGGGCGCGTGCTCTCAGCGGTGGGCACCACGGACGCAGCGTTCGAGCCGGACCAGCTCAACGTGGCCATGAACGGCATCCAGATCTGCCGCAACGGCAGCATCGGCGACGACCGGAGCCTGGTGAACCTGGAGCCGCGCGAGGTCCTGGTGGAAATCGACCTGCAGGCCGGTGACGCAGAAGCGACCATCTGGACCAATGACCTCACCCACGACTACGTGCACGAGAACAGCGCCTACTCCAGCTAGCACCGTTTCAGCCATCGCCGATCCCCGCGGAAGAGACAGCATGAACACCCAGACGCGCGAGACCACCAGCATGTCCGACGCCCAGGCCAAGGCCGCCACCCTTATCGAGGCGCTGCCCTGGATCCAGCGCTTCGCCGGCACCACCATGGTGATCAAGTACGGCGGCAACGCCATGGTCAATGACGAACTCCGCCGCGCGTTCGCCGAGGACATCGTGTTCCTCCACCATGTGGGCATCCATCCGGTGGTGGTTCACGGCGGCGGGCCCCAGATCAACTCCATGCTGGGCCGGCTGGGCATCGAATCAGAGTTCAAGGGCGGCCTGCGCGTCACCACGCCGGAGGCCATGGACGTGGTCCGGATGGTCCTCACCGGACAGGTGGGCCGCGAACTGGTGGGGCTCATCAACTCCCACGGCCCCTACGCCGTGGGCATGTCCGGTGAAGACGGCGGCCTGCTGCGCGCCGTGCGGACCGGGACAGTGGTTGACGGCGAAGAGGTGGACCTGGGCCTGGTGGGCGAGGTGGTGGGCGTCGACCCCGCCGGCGTGGTGGACATCCTCGACGCCGGCCGCATCCCCGTGATCTCCACCGTGGCCCCGGAAATCGTCGACGGCGGTGACGGCGTCGCAGGTGCCGCCAGGTTCCAGCCCACCGGACAGGTGCTGAACGTCAACGCGGACACCGCGGCGGCGGCCGTTGCCTCGGCCCTGGGCGCGTCCAAGCTGGTCATCCTCACCGACGTCGAGGGCCTGTACGCCAACTGGCCGGACAAGTCGTCGCTGATCTCCTCCCTCACGGCTTCCGAACTGCGGGACATGCTGCCCAAGCTCGAATCGGGCATGATCCCCAAGATGGCCGCCTGTCTCAAGGCCATTGACGAGGGCGTGGAACGGGCGCACATCGTGGACGGCCGGTTGCCCCATTCCATGCTTCTTGAAACATTCACCACCGCCGGAATCGGCACCCAGGTTGTTCCGGACGAGGAGATCAACGGATGAATACGATGGAAAAGTCACCAGTGACCGAACTCGTGGAAACCACCGGCCATGCCGGCTCCGAATGGCTGTCGCGCTATTCGTCCTCACTCATGGGAGTGTTCGGCGCCCCGCAGCGTGTCCTGGTCCGCGGTGCCGGCTGCCTGGTGTGGGACGCCGACGGCAAGGAGTACCTTGACCTGCTCGGCGGGATCGCCGTCAACGCACTGGGCCATGCGCACCCGTTCGTCACGTCGGTCATCGCCAGCCAGCTCTCCACCCTGGGCCACGTCTCCAACTTCTTCACCAGCCCCACCCAGATCGCACTGGCCGAAAAGCTCCTGGCGCTGGCCAACGCGCCCGCCGGGTCCAAGGTGTTCTTTACCAATTCCGGCACCGAGGCGAACGAGGCAGCGTTCAAGCTTGCCCGCCGCAACTTGGGTGGCGGCAGCGTGCAGCGGACCAAAATCATCGCCCTCGAGGGAGCCTTCCATGGCCGGACCATGGGCGCACTTGCCCTGACCGCCAAGGAAGCCTACCGGGCTCCGTTCGAACCGCTGCCCGGCGGCGTGGAGCACATCCCGTTCGGCGACATCGAGGCGCTCAAAGCCGCCGTGGACGAAACCGTCGCGGCGGTCTTCCTCGAGCCCATCCAGGGTGAGGCGGGAGTACGGCCGCTTTCGGCGGAGTACCTCCGGGCGGCGCGGGAGCTGACTGCCAGGGTGGGCGCGCTGCTGATCCTGGATGAGGTCCAGACCGGCATCGGCCGGACCGGCAAGTGGTTCGCCAGCGAAGAGGCGGGAATCGTCCCGGATGCCATCACGCTGGCCAAGGGCCTGGGCGGCGGCTTCCCCATTGGCGCCCTGGTGACCATGGGTGAGCAGACGTCGTCGCTGTTGTCCGCCGGCCAGCATGGCACCACCTTCGGCGGGAACCCGGTGGCGACGGCGGCCGCCCTCGCCACGCTGCACGCGATCGAAAGCCAGAACGTCCTGGCCAACGCCACCGCGGTGGGGGAGGACCTCCGTTCCGCGCTGGCGGCGCTGCCGGGCGTCACCGAAGTACGGGGCGCCGGCCTGCTGATCGGCTTCGACCTGGACGCCGACGTCGCGCCCGCCGTGGTGCAGGCTGCCCTGGACGCCGGCTTCATCGTCAACAGCCCCGGCCCGCGCACCATCCGCCTGGCGCCCCCGCTGGTCCTCACCACGGCCCAGGCCGACTCGTTCCTCGCCGCTTTCCCGGCAATCCTCCAGACAGCTAAGGACGCCCAGTGACTCCCGCAACCCGGCACTTCCTCAAGGACACGGACCTGACCCCCGCCGAACAGGCGGAGGTCCTGGAGCTTGCCGCGCGCATGAAGGCGGCGCCCTACAGCGTCCAGCCCTTCGCGGCAGAGAGCAGCGGGCGCAAGACCGTTGCCGTCATCTTCGACAAGACCTCCACCCGCACACGGGTCTCTTTCGCCACCGGCATTGCTGACATGGGCGGCAATGCCCTGATCATCAACCCCGGTGAGGCCCAGATCGGCCACAAGGAATCCGTGGAGGACACCGCGAAGGTCCTGGAGCGCATGGTCTCCACCATCGTGTGGCGCACAGGCGCGCATGCCGGCCTGGTGGCCATGGCGGAAAATTCCAGCGTCCCGGTCATCAACGCACTTTGCGACGACTACCACCCCTGCCAACTGCTGGCAGACCTCCTGGCCGTGAAGGAGCACAAGGGGGAGCTCAACGGCCTCACCATGAGCTACCTGGGCGACGCCGCCAACAACATGGCCAACTCCTACCTGCTGGCCGGGGTCACCGCCGGCATGCACGTCCGGATCGCCGGCCCGGAAGGCTACCTGCCCGCCGCGGACATCGTGGCCGCCGCCGAGGAACGTGCCGCAGAGACGGGTGGCTCGGTGCTGATCACCACCGACGCCGCCAAAGCACTCCAGGGCGCCGACGTCGTGGCCACCGACACCTGGGTGTCCATGGGCCAGGAGGCGGAAAAGGAAGCGCGGCTGCAGCTGTTCCGGGAGTACTCCGTGGATGAGGAAGCCATGAAACTCGCCGCGGATGACGCCGTCGTGCTTCACTGCCTGCCCGCGTACCGGGGCTACGAGATCTCGGCGGGCGTCATCGACGGCCCGCAGTCGATCGTCTGGGACGAGGCGGAAAACCGGCTGCACGCCCAGAAAGCGCTGATGGCCTGGCTGATGCACCGCTCCGGCCTTGCCTTCGTTGACGGCCTTTCGCCGGTTGAAGGTACCGGGGAGAGCACGTTCTAGTGTCCGCCCAGCCCGTGTCACCGGGCTCCAGCCCGGCCACCAAGACTGCGCGGCAGGCACGCATCACCGCCATCCTGACCAACCAGTCGGTGCGTTCCCAGGCGGAGCTCGCCGCACTGCTCGCGGACGACGGCGTGCAGGTCACCCAGGCCACGCTGTCCCGGGACCTCGTGGAACTCGGGGCCGTGCGGGTCCGCGGCAAGGAGGGCGCCCTGGTGTACGCCGTCCCCGGCGAGGGGGGCGAGCGTGCCGCCAAGACCGGCGTGAGCCAGGAAATCCTGGACGCCCGGCTCGCCAGGCTGTGCAGCGAACTGCTGGTGACGGCGGAAGCGTCGGCCAACATCGTGGTGCTCCGGACCCCTCCGGGGGCCGCGAACTTCCTGGCCCTGGCCATCGACCATTCGGTCATGCCCGCCATCCTGGGGACCATCGCCGGCGACGACACCGTGCTGCTGGTGTCCCGGGATCCGCTGGGCGGCCCCGACCTCGCAGCCCGCTTCCTGCAGCTGGCCGAGGAAGCCGGGCAATAAGCTTGAAGACAACATCAAACACCCCCCACTAAGGAGCATGTGAAGTGACTGAACGCATTGTGCTCGCCTACTCAGGCGGCCTGGACACATCCGTAGCCATCGGCTGGATCGGTGAAGCCACCGGCGCCGAGGTCATCGCCGTGGCAGTCGACGTCGGACAGGGCGGCGAGTCGCTCGAAACCATCCGCCAGCGCGCCCTTGGCTGCGGCGCCGTCGAAGCCTACGTGGCAGACGCGTCCGATGAGTTCGCCAACGAATACTGCGTCCCCACCCTGAAGGCCAACGCCCTCTACCAGGGCCACTACCCGCTGGTGTCCGCCATCTCCCGCCCGGTGATCGTCAAGCACCTGGTGAAGGCCGCCCGCGAATTCGGCGCCACCACCGTTGCCCACGGCTGCACCGGCAAGGGCAACGACCAGGTCCGCTTCGAAGTGGGCATCCAGACCCTCGGCCCGGACCTGAAGTGCATCGCACCGGTCCGCGACCTCGCCCTCACCCGGGACAAGGCCATCGCCTTCGCCGAGGAAAAGGGACTGCCCATCGAGACCACCAAGAAGAACCCGTACTCCATCGACCAGAACGTCTGGGGCCGCGCCGTGGAAACCGGCTACCTCGAGGACATCTGGAACGCCCCCACCAAGGACATCTACGACTACACCGCCACGCCGGAGTTCCCGCCGGCACCCGATGAGGTCATCATCTCCTTCGAAGCCGGCGTGCCGGTAGCGATCGACGGCGCCCGGGTCACCCCGCTGCAGGCCATCAAGGAACTCAACCGCCGGGCCGGCGCCCAGGGCGTGGGCCGCATCGACGTCGTCGAGGACCGCCTGGTGGGCATCAAGTCCCGCGAAATCTACGAGGCCCCCGGCGCCATGGCCCTGATCACCGCGCACAAGCACCTTGAGGACATCACCATCGAGCGTGAGCAGGCCCGCTTCAAGGCCACCGTGGGCCAGCGCTGGGCCGAACTGGTCTACGACGGCCAGTGGTTCTCCCCGCTGAAGCGCTCCCTGGACGCCTTCATCGATGACACCCAGAAGTACGTCTCCGGCGACATCCGCATGACCCTGCACGGCGGCCAGGCCATCGTGAACGGCCGCCGCTCCGACACCTCCCTGTACGACTTCAACCTGGCCACCTACGACACCGGCGACACCTTTGACCAGTCCATGGCCCGCGGCTTCATCGAGTTGTGGGGCATGTCCGCCAAGGTGGCCTCCGGCCGCGACATCCGGGTCGCAGGAAAGTAGCCCACGTGGCTGAGCCCAAGACGGAAGCTACAAATGCGGGAGCCTTGTGGGGCGGCCGGTTCGCCGGCGGCCCCGCGGACGCCCTCGCCGCCCTGAGCAAGTCCACGCACTTCGACTGGCGGCTGGCCCGCTACGACATCGCCGGTTCCAAGGCGCATGCCCGCGTGCTGCACAAGGCCGGCCTGCTGGACGATGGCGAGCTGGACGGCATGCTCGCCGCCCTGACGCAGTTGGACGAGGACGTGGCTTCCGGCGCCTACCTGCCGGCGGAGTCCGACGAGGACGTCCACGGTTCCCTGGAACGCGGCCTGATCGAGCGGGCGGGTCCGCAGCTGGGCGGCAAGCTGCGCGCCGGCCGGTCCCGCAACGACCAGGTGGCAACCCTGGGCCGGATGTTCCTGCGCGACCACGCCCGGATCATCGCCCGCGGCGTGCTGGACACCGTTGACGCGCTGGTGGACCAGGCCAAAGCCCACCAGGGCGTGGCCATGCCGGGGCGCACCCACCTGCAGCACGCCCAGCCCGTCCTGCTCAGCCACCATCTGCTGGCCCATGCCTGGGCCCTGCTGCGCGACGTGCAGCGGCTCCAGGACTGGGACAAGCGGGCCGGTGTTTCCCCGTACGGGTCAGGTGCTCTGGCCGGGTCCTCGCTGGGGCTCGATCCCGAGGCGGTGGCTGCGGACCTGGGCTTCTACTCCGCGGTCCACAACTCCATCGACGGCACGGCGTCCCGCGATGTTTTCGCCGAGTTCGCCTGGGTGTGCTCCATGATCGGCGTGGACCTGTCCCGGATCTCGGAAGAAGTGATCTTCTGGGCCACCAAGGAGTTCTCCTTCGTCACGCTGCATGACTCGTACTCCACGGGGTCCTCGATCATGCCGCAGAAGAAGAACCCGGACGTGGCCGAGCTGGCCCGCGGCAAGGCGGGGCGCCTGATCGGCAACCTGACCGGGCTCCTTGCCACCCTCAAGGGCCTGCCGCTCGCGTACAACCGCGACCTGCAGGAGGACAAGGAACCGGTGTTCGACGCCGCTGACACGCTGGAGCTCCTGCTCCCGGCCGTCTCCGGCATGCTCGCCACGCTGACCTTCAACCGGGAGCGGATGGAGTCGCTGGCACCTCAGGGCTTTGCGCTGGCCACGGACATCGCCGAATGGCTGGTCCGGCAGGGCGTCCCGTTCCGTGAAGCGCATGAGCTGTCCGGTGCGGCGGTCAAGCAGGCCGAGTCCCGCGGCGTCGAGCTGTGGGACCTGACCGACGACGAGTATGCGGCCATCTCGGCTCACCTCACTCCTGAGGTCCGGACGGTCCTGTCCACGGAGGGGTCGCTGAACAGCCGCAACTCCCAGGGCGGAACGGCGCCGGCCGCCGTCGAACGCCAGCTGGCCGCCCTTGAAGGCGAACTCGCCGCGGTCCGGGAGTACGCAGGGTAACAACCCGACGCTCTCTCACTTGATGCGCCTTTCTGGCCAGCGCTCTCTCACCTTCGCTAAGAAAGTGAGAGAGCGTTGGCCATTTTCATGTAGCAACTGAGAGAGCGTTGTGCCGTCCAGGCATGGACCCGCCGCTAGCATGGCGTCATGAGCGAAACCTTCCGGAAGTTCCTCCGCACCCTGCCCGACTTCCCGGCCGACCTTCCCAGCTTTGATCCGGCCGGCGCTGCGCGGAACCCAGTGGAGCTGTTCAAGCAGTGGCTGGACGAGGCGCTGGACGCGGGGGAGCAGCAGCCCCACGCCTTCAGCCTGGCCACGGTCAGTGCCGGGCAGCAGCCGTCCTCACGCATGCTGATCCTGAAGAACATCGACGGCGACGGCTGGCATTTCGCCACCTCCCGCACCTCCCGCAAGGGACAGGAACTGGACATCGTCCCGCAGGCCGCCATGAACTTCTACTGGGCCTCCCTGGGACGCCAGGTCCGCGTGGCCGGGCCGGTGGTCCGGCTCTCCGCCGAGGCCTCCGCCCGCGACTGGGCGGAACGTCCGCGCGCCGACGGCAGCACCAATCCCAACTGGCAGCTGTACGCGGTCCAGCCCACGGAGTTCGAGTTCTGGCAGGGGAGCAGCGACGGTGAACATGTCCGGCACCGGCTGGGTCCGGACGGAGCTCCTGAGGGTTAGGATGAGCGCCATGGCCTCTCCCGCACCCGATGACCTGCTCGCAGACCTCCATAAGGCCGCGGGTGACGTTGCCGCAGACGCCGCAAAGTTCAGCGACCAAGACGTCCGGGCTTCCTCGGCACTGCCGGGCTGGACGCGGGGACATGTCCTCGCCCATCTCACCGGGATCTCCAACGCCATGGCCCGGCAACTCGAGTACGCAGCCCGCGACGAAACAATAGAGCTGTACGACGGCGGCATGGACCGCCGGAACAAAGCCATCGAGATGGCCGCGGGGCACGACGCCGCCACCCACCTCGCAGACCTAACTGCGGCACTGCAGCGGGTCCTCAGGGCCTTCGATGCGCTGCCGGGCGTCAAGGATTCCTCGGCCAACCGCACCGGATGGTGGGCCCCGATTTCGTACCGCGGGGGAGTGGTACTGGACGGCGGCCTGGCGCTCTGGCGCGAACTCGTCATCCATACGTCAGACCTGCAGACGGGCAGGGGGCCGGAAACCTGGAGCCGGGCGTTCTGCGAGCACCTCTTCGACTTCCTCGCCGCCAGGGTGCGGCCGGAGGACAAGCTGGTGCTGCAGCCGCTTGGCCTGCCGCCCGTCAGCATCGGCAGCGGCAACCGGTCCACCGTTATCAGCGGGATGCTTACGGACATCGCCGCATGGCTGGCAGGCCGGGAGCCATCACTCGGCAGCCTGCGTGCCTCCGCTGCAGCCGACGGGACGGACCTGCCTGAGCTGCTGCCCTGGCCAGCCGGAACCCCGGCGCCGAAGTAGTCCCCCTGTACTGTCCCGTCAGGCCGCTTCGCGGGCCAGCAGGCTCTCCTTCACGCGCAGGCCCCAGCGGAAGCCGCCCAGGGTGCCGTCAGTCCGGATCACCCGATGGCAGGGCACGAACAAGGCGGCGGCATTGAATGCGCACGCGCTGGCGGCCGCGCGGACTGCCTTGGCGTTGCCTGCCAGGGCCGCGTATTCCGTGTACGTCACGGGGTGGCCGGGCTTGACCTGCCGGAGGACGTCCCAGGCGTGGGCCCGGAACGGACCTGAGCGCTGCAGGACCGGCACTGCCATGGCCGGCGCGGGGTCGCCGTCGTAAAAGGCCTCCACAGCCCCCGAGATGTCACCCAGCGCGGCGACGGACTGGACGGCGTCGGGGCGCAGCACGGGATGGACCTGGCCGGTCAGTTCGCGGGGGTCGGCGGTCCAGCCTGACGCCAGGACCAGTCCCTCCCGCGCAATGATGGTGAAGGGGCCGTCCGGGGTGGACATTGTCAGCAGTTGGGCGGTCATGGCATCGCTTTCCTGGAAGTGCCGCTGGCGGCGGGGGCTTTGGGTGCGGCGGCGGCGCGCCACAAGTGCATGGTGGCGTAGGAACGCCAGGGGCTGACTTCCCGGAAGTCCGGGGCCAGGCCGGCGCCGCCCGCCGAAAGGGCCCGGATCCCGTTCCGGACGGCAGCGTCGTTGGCGAGGAAGACGTCGGGGGCGCCGAGGATCCGCATGGCCGCGTAGCCCACAGTCCAGGGTCCCACGCCGGGCAGCGGCAGCAGCTTGGCCGTGAGGCCGGCCAGGTCATCGCCATAACCGGGGTCAACTCGTCCTTCCGCCATGGCGGCGGCAGCAGAAAGCAGCGATTCCGTCCGGCGCCGGGGCCCGCGCAGCAAATGTCCGGCCTCGGCAATCTGTGCGGACGTGGGGAAGAGACGGTCAAGGCCGTCGCCCGGAACACTGCTGGGGCTGCCGGCCGCAGAGAGCTGCGTCAGCGCCGTGCGGGCCGCGGCGACGGTAATCTGCTGCCCCACCATGGCCCGCACCAGGAGCTCCTGGGGATCCAGGGCGCCGGGCATCCGGATGCCGCGGGCTTCCGCCACTGACGCGGCCAGCCGGCAATCCGAGGACAGGGCGTCGTCGATGGCTTCCGGATCGGCGTCCAGGTCGAACAGGCGCCGGACGCGGCTCAGCAGCGCGGGCAGGTCGCGCAGGTCCGCCGCGCCGATGGTGAGGGTCAGCGGCCGCTCCCGCGCGCCGGCGTCGTAATCAATCCTGAAGCGGGCGTCGCCGTGGGGCAGCCGGAGAGTCCGGGCATAGGAGGTTGGCGTGCCTGCCTCGATGCCCGGGATGGCGCGGACCGCCAGGAATGTGAAGATGCCGGGATCGAAGGGCTTGCGGTAGGGGAGGCTGAGGGTCAGTACCGTGGCAGCTCCTGCCGTGTGTGCATGCCGCCCGGTGTGCCGAAGGGCAGTGGGGGTCATGGCGAACACGTCAAGCATGGTCTCGTTGAATTGCCGGACGCTGCTGAAGCCGGCGGCGAAGGCGACGTCGGCAAGCTTCATTGGCGTGGAGACCAGCAGGGTGCGGGCGGTCTGGGCCCGTCCGGCCCTGGCCAGGGACAACGGCCCGGCGCCCAGTTCATGGGTGAGGATCCGGTTGAGCTGGCGCGACGAGTAGCCCAGCCGGGCAGCAAGCCCCTCCACGCCGTCCCTGTTGATCACGCCGTCATTGATCAGCCGCATGGCCCGGCCCGCGACGTCCTGGCGGAGGTTCCAGGCCGGCGTGCCGGGGACGGCCTCGGGAAGGCACCGTTTACAGGCCCGGTAACCGGCGTCATGGGCCGCAGCCGAGGTTTCGTAGAACGTGACGTTGGCGGCTTTGGGGGTGCGGGCCGGGCAGGAGGGGCGGCAGTAGATCCCCGTGGTCCGGACCGCAGTGTAGAACTGCCCGTCGAAACGGGTGTCCCGGGCGTCGATTGCCCGGTAGCGCTGCCAGAAGTCCATGACTCCATCCTGCCAGCCACCGGAGGCCCCTGCTAGCGGAAATCGGACATGGCCGTGGCGGCTCCGCTGCCGCGCCGCGGGTGAAACCGGCGGATGCGGGTAAGGTCTGGCCATGAGTGAAAACCCTGTGCCGGCCCGTTCGCCGCTGCGGGAGATCCTCTCGGGCGATGCCCGCGAGCTGGCCCCGCTGCTGCTGGGCGCCGTCCTCACGCACGAGTCGCGCGAAGGTCCGGTGTCCGTCCGCCTCACGGAAGTGGAGGCCTACCTGGGACCGGAGGATTCGCTCCACCCGGACCCGGGCTCCCACACGTACCGCGGCCCTACGCCCCGCAACGCGCCGATGTTCGGCCCCGCCGGACACCTGTACGTCTATTTCACCTACGGAATGCACCACTGCACCAACATCGTCTGCGGGCCGGAGGGGGTTGCCTCCGCGCTGCTGCTGCGGGCAGGCGAAATCGTGGACGGCCTCGAACTGGCCCGGCGGCGGCGAACCACGTCCAGGAGCCCCGCCGACCTCGCCAGCGGCCCGGCCCGGCTGGCCAAGGCCCTGGGACTGACGACGGCGGACAGCGGACGTGACGCGCTTGCCCCGCCCTTCGGGCTGGTACTTCCGCCGGGGCCGCCTCCCCAGGTAAGTTCAGGCCCGCGGGTGGGGGTGGCCGGGGCGGGCGGCTCGGACGAGTACGCCTGGCGCTTCTGGATCACCGGGGACCCCACTGTCTCCAGGTACAAGCCCGCCAAACCCCGGGTCCGGAAACCCCCGGCCACCATGGGTCCATCAGCGCAACCGCCCCGGTCCGCGTTTCAGCAGCGTTAACGGAAATGGTTGTAGAATGGTAGGTCTGTCTTTTGCGATAGGGGAACGTTGAATGCTTGACGCCGATTTGGCCCACGAACGGGAGTATGTAGCGGGCCTGTATGCCCGGCTGGAAGAGCTCCGCGAGGAAAAGCGCCGGCAGCTCGCGCAGGTCCGCCGGGCCGGGGCAGTGGGCACCATGCAGAATGTTTCCGAGCGCGATGCGTTCGCCGCACTGTACGAGGACCGCCTGGCGCAGCTGGACGCGGTGGATGACCGGCTGGTCTTCGGCCGCCTGGACCTGGACTCCGGCGAAGCGCAGTACATCGGCCGCATCGGCCTCACCACCGAGGACCTGCAGCGCCTGATGGTTGACTGGCGCGCGCCCGAGGCCGGGCACTTCTACCAGGCCACCGCGTTCGACCGGCAGGGCGTGCGCCGCCGCCGGCACCTGATCCTGCAGGGCCGCGAAGTCAAGGCCATCGAAGACGACGTCCTCGATGCCGGGATGCTCGCGGACAATGAGTCGCTGCAGGGTGAAGGCGCCCTGCTCGCCGCCCTGAATTCCAAGCGCACGGGCCGGATGTCGGACATCGTCAGCACCATCCAGTCCGAGCAGGACCGCATCATCCGGTCCTCCATCTCCGGCGCGCTGGTGGTCCAGGGCGGACCTGGCACAGGCAAGACCGCCGTCGCCCTGCACCGCGCCGCCTACCTGCTGTACACCCACCGCGACCGGCTCAAGAGTGCAGGCGTGCTCCTGGTGGGCCCGTCGTCGTCGTTCATGAAGTACATCGAACGCGTGCTGCCCTCGCTGGGTGAGACCGGCGTGGTCATGGCCAGCCTTGGCCGCCTCATGCCCGGCATCCATGCCGTGCCGGAGCAGGACGCCGATGTTGCTGCCCTCAAGGGCCGCCTGGACATGGCAGAAATCGTGGCCAACGCCGTCTCCAACCGCCAGCGGGTTCCTGCCCACAACAGGACGCTGGAAGTGGACGGCCGGAAGCTGGTGCTGACGCCCCGGCAGGTCCGCCGCGCCCGGGAGAAGGCCCGTGCCACCGGCAAGCCGTACAACGAGGCACGCGTAACGTTCGTTAAGATCCTGCTGCGTGAACTGACGGAGCAGATGACCGAACTGGTCGAGGCCGGGAACATCGGCAACAACGCGGACCGCTCCTACCTTGCAGAGGATGTCCGTACGGCCCGGGATGTCCGCATCGCCCTGAACCTGTGCTGGATGCCAATGACCCCCGAAAAGCTGATCTCCGACCTGTTCAGCAAGCCGGCCATCCTGGAATTCTGCACCCCCAACCTTTCGCCCGCGCAGCGCGCGCTGCTCCTGCGGCCGGCTGACGCCCCCTGGACGGAGTCCGACGTTCCGCTGCTGGATGAGGCTGCCGAACTGCTGGGTGAACTTGACGCCGCCGCCGGCCGCGGGCTGGCGCAGCAGGAGCATGACCGTGCCCGGGATCTCGCCAACGCCAAGCAAACGCTCGTCAACATGGAAACCGCCGGCGTTGACGCCCTGATGACCGCCGAAGACCTGATGGAGCAGAACCAGGAACGGGAGGCACGGCTCAGCGCTGCCGAGCGTGCCACCAGCGACCGCACCTGGGCCTTCGGGCACATTGTGGTGGACGAGGCGCAGGAGCTTTCCCCCATGCAGTGGCGGCTCCTGGTCCGCCGCTGCCCCCTGAAGTCCTTCACCATCGTGGGCGATATTGCCCAGACCAGTTCCGTTGCCGGCGCCAATTCCTGGCAGGGCGCGCTGGCGCCGATGTTCGGTGACCGGTGGCAGCTGGAGGAGCTGACGGTCAACTACCGCACGCCCTCCCAGATCGCCGAAGCCGCCGTCCGGATGGCAAACGCGGCGGGCCTGGTGGTGTCCGCCCCCAAGGCCGTGCGGGAGGGGCGCTGGTCACCCGTCATCGACGAGGTTATCCCCGGCGCCCTGGTGGACCGGCTTGTGGAGGTCCTGCCGGAGGAGCTGGAAGCGCTCGACGGCGGCCTGCTCGCCGTGATCGCCGACGGACCCCTCCTGCCCCAGGCCACGGCAGCCCTGCGCGCGGCCTACGGGCGCCGTATCGGCACGGGCGCGGGCAGCTACGAACAGGACATCGTGATCATCAGCCCCCGCGAAGCCAAGGGCCTTGAGTTCGACGGCGTGGTGGTCCTGGAACCGGCAAAGATGCTCAACCACGAACACGGCAAGGTGGGTGACCTCTACGTGGCGATGACCCGCGCCACTCAGCGGCTGCGGCTGATCGCCTCCGAACCGGTTCCGGCCGGTATCGTCCGCTGATCCGGCGTCCCCGGATACTGCTACCTTAGAAGGCGTGCCAGACATCAACAGCCTCGAATCGCAACACAACGACCCCTCTTTTGCCAACATCTGGCAGGAGCTGAAGTGGCGTGGCCTGGTCCACGTCTCCACCGACGAAGCCGAGCTTGAAAAGCTCCTCGCCGGCGTCCCGGTCACTTACTATTGCGGTTTCGATCCGACTGCACCGAGCCTGCACCTGGGCAACCTGGTCCAGCTGCTCCTCATGCGGCGGCTGCAGCTGGCGGGGCACAAGCCGCTGGGACTCGTTGGCGGCTCCACCGGCCTGATCGGTGATCCCCGGCCCACCGCCGAGCGCACCCTGAACACCAAGGAAACAGTTACGGAGTGGGTGGGTTACCTCCAGGCGCAGGTCCGCCGGTTCCTGAGCTTCGAGGGCGACAACGCTGCGCGGATGGTAAACAACCTTGACTGGACGGCGCCGCTGACCGCCATCGATTTCCTGCGGGAAGTAGGCAAGCACTTCCGGGTGGGCACCATGCTCCGCAAGGATGCCGTTGCCTCGCGGCTCAACTCCGACGAGGGCATCAGCTACACCGAGTTCAGCTACCAGATCCTGCAGGGCATGGACTACCTGGAGCTGTACCGCGCCTACGGCTGTGTCCTGCAGACCGGGGGCTCCGACCAATGGGGAAACCTGACCAGCGGAACCGAACTGATCCGCAAGGTGGAGGGCAAGAGCGTCCACGCCCTGGGTACCCCGCTGATCACCAACTCCGACGGAAGCAAGTTCGGCAAGAGCGAAGGCAACGCCATCTGGCTCGACGCCGGCATGTGCAGCCCGTACGCGTTCTACCAGTTCTGGCTCAACACTGCGGATGCAGACGTTGTGGACAGGCTGAAGGTCTTCACCTTCCTGACCCGCGCCGAGATCGAAGAGATCGCAGTGGCAGTGGCGGAGCGTCCCTTCGCCCGCGAGGGCCAGCGGAAGCTCGCTTACGAAGTCACGTCGCTGGTGCATGGCGTGGAAGCCACTGAAAAAGTCATCGCCGCTTCGGCCGCCCTGTTCGGCAACGGCGATCTCACTGCCCTTGACAAGTCCACGCTTCAGGCGGCCACGTCTGAGCTTCCCTCCGCCACCGTCCAGGTGGATGCCCTCGGGATCGTGGACCTGCTGGTGGCGTCGGGGCTGTCGGAGAGCAAGTCCGCTGCCCGCCGCACGGTTGGTGAAGGTGGCGCGTATGTCAACAACGAAAAGGTTCTGGACCCGGAAGCCGTGATTTCCGAGGATGAACTCCTGCACGGCCAGTACTTGCTGCTCCGCCGGGGCAAGAAGAACCTGGCCACGGTTGAGGTGCTGGTCCCGTAACTACGGCATCTGACCCTTTTGCACGCCCCTCCACAGTCGATTTGCACGGCTGCGGAGGGGCGTGTATTGTTTTCTGAGTCGCCGCCGCTGAGTGGTGACAAACCCCCAACTAATGAGAAGCGATTCTTCTCGGAGCAATGCTCTGATGGTAGGAATGCTTCACTTTTTGCTGGGTGGATTCACTTCGCCGAGTGAATTCCGGGAAAACATCCGGATTTGCAAAAGCGAATATGGATGAAATAAGATTGAAACATCGCAGCGAAGAAATACGAGATAGAAATTCTTTTTGAATTTGTTTCGGGAATATTCGAATGTGTCTGTTGTTTGAGAACTCAATAGTGTGCCAAGTTTGTTGATACCGATTATGTATGTAATTGGTTGAATGTGCCGGATCGTGCCGCCCCTGTGGCATTGGTTTGGTGTTTTTGGCTGGTTTCAAATTTTGTGCAGCTTTTGCTGGTGTTATTTCCACTGGTTTTGGT